>QHYO01000622.1 GCA_003224135.1 Acidobacteriota bacterium
TGCAGTCCGAACTTCGTCCAGTCGGCTGTTTTCGCCCGGTCCTTTGGCGGCATGCAAAGATTTGTGTGCAGGTGCCATATCGCTACGCTCAGCGGCACGCGTTCGTTCAGTTGTTCCTCCGTGGCGCGCTTGGGCATCGTGTACATGGCACCAACGAGTTCGTAGCCGTCCGGGGTTTTGCGATAGAGCAGCGATGTTGGCTGCGTCGGATCAAAATGCCCGACGGCAGAGAGTCCATTCCTGAAACTCGTGAAGTGATATTCGGGTTGCGGAAAATCAGGAAGGAAAATCCGAAAGCCCTCGTTCAGCGCGACGTGATAGTCCCGGTACTTTTCCATGCCGGCGCGAAGTTGTTCGACAATCTGATTGGCCCGCTTCACATCTTCGGGTGTCTGCTGCCGCATTTCCGTCATGTGCATGTGCGCGCCGCCGTGCATGTGGTTCATCTCGGTAACGGCGGCTTTTTCACTGGCTTTTTCGGCGCTTCCGTCGGTATGCATCTGGCTGTGGTCCATGCCAGGCATGTCTCGCGATGTTTCTTGAGACGTCGAGCCCTCCTGCGTGGCCGTGATCATGGTCCTGATCGATGGCGCGGTGTGGCCGGGCATTGCAGCAAGCAAGATCGTGACGGCAAAAACTGCTCCCACGACCATAGCGGCGCGGACGAGCACTCGAATTGCGGAACTACGGGCGTACATGAAGACCTTCTCCTCTAGCCTTCTTGCCGAAAGCTCTCCTCTAGCCCTCGTGCTGAAGGCGCTCTTTTAGCGTTCCTACGTATCTAATGATACGTAGAAGAGCACGCTGCGATTTCAGCGCGTTTGTAAAGAAGTGCATTTTTCTAAACTGTCCCGCGGTACAGTTGCCGCAAGGAAACTCACACGCGCGCGTGCTAAAATTTGCACGAAGACAAAGCTTTCTGGAAAACACGACTGAAAATCTCCGAGCGAGCATCCTTGAGCAAAAAAACAATTCATCCGGCAAAGGCAGTTGCGGGCGGCGTGGCGCCTCCCGGAGACAAATCCATTTCGCATCGCTACGCCATGCTCGCGGGAATCGCCGAAGGCGCCAGCGAGCTCAGCAACTTTGCGCTCGCGGCGGACTGTCACAGTACCCTCGCCTGCATGAAAGCGCTAGGCGCGGAAGTGAAAGTCGACAAGAGTTTGGTGCGCGTGACCGGCCATGGGTTGCATGGATTAAAAAGCAGCCGTCGTGCGCTGGATGCTGGAAATTCCGGGACTACCATCCGGCTGCTGTCTGGAATTCTTGCGGGACAGAATTTCATCACGAAAATTGCCGGCGACGGCTCGCTGAACAAGCGTCCGATGAAACGCATTTTGACTCCGCTGCGCGAAATGGGCGCGCAAATTCTGGCGCGCGACGAAAATTTTGCGCCGCTCGAAATCCATGGCGGAAAATTGCGCGGCATTCACTACGAAATGCCGATGGCCAGCGCGCAAGTAAAGTCCGCTGTGTTGCTTGCCGGATTGTTCGCGGAGGGAGATACCATCGTCCTCGAACCGGCGCGTACGCGCGATCACACGGAACTGGCGCTTGAAGAATTCGGCGTTCCGATCGAGCGACACGGACTCACAACTCGGATTCGCGGCGACGGCAAAATAAAATTGACGGGACGAAAAATCGAAGTGCCCGGCGATTTGTCGTCCGCAGTTTTTTTCATTGCGGCAGCTTCACTTTTTCCTGAATCGAGTTTGCACATTCAGGGAGTGGGATTGAATCCCACGCGCACAGCGGTCCTGGATGTGTTTGCGCGAATGGGCGCCACGATCGAGATGCTTTCGCTGCGCAGCGCGCAAGGCGAAGTCATCGGCGACCTGGCTGTGAAAGGCGCGCGTTTGAAAGGCGGCGTGATCGAACGCGCGGAAATACCTTTGGTGATTGACGAGCTGCCGATGCTTGCGGCGCTTGGCCCATTCACGGAAGAGGGAATTGAGATTCGCGATGCAGCGGAACTCCGCGTGAAAGAGAGTGACCGCATCGCCGCACTTGCCGAGAACTTGCGACGCATGGGCGCGAAAGTCGAGGAGCGCCCAGACGGGTTGAAGGTGGAGGGCCGCGGAGCGGGAAAATTGCACGGCGCTGAGATTCAACCGCATGGCGATCACCGAATTGCGATGGCGTTTGCGGTGGCAGCGCTCGGTGCAGAGGGTCCCACAACGATTCGCGATGCGGAGTGCGCGGGCGTTTCGTATCCGACATTTTACGATGACTTGGCTCGTGTTGCCGAAGCGTGAGGGAAATTCAAACGCGAAAGACGAAAAGCGAATTCGGTCACAGTGTTGCGCCGCGCGTCCAGTCATTGGTGGTTTTTTGAAAGAGCCAAGCGAGCGGTATGGCTGGCGCTGATCACAAGTTGTTCTGCAAAAAGTTAAAGCGATTTCTTACTATCGAGTACTTCCCAAGTAGCGGTAGTGGCCGATGATTTTCCAGTTGAAGAGAACGTCCTCCATCTGAGGGCCCTGGCCGATGTTGTGAACGATGAGGTAGCGGCCGGACTGCGGCGATTTCTGGTCCACGACAATTCCGATGTGTGTGATCCCGCTGCCTAAACTCCAAGTTACAAGATCGCCCGGACCATAATCCTGCGCGTCCGCCGAGACTGAAAGTGTCTGCCCATGGCGGCTGAAAAAGACCATGAGATTTGCTACGCGGCGGTGGTCGATGTTGGGGTCCGTGGTTGTGATCGCAGCGCGGGATGCACTGCTCCACCTCAGCGGATACGCAGCGAGGTGCTTCGCCATGTCCTCGTGGACTTCTTTCTGGAGGTCGATGCCGACCGCTCGGTAGGCGCGGATGATTTCGTCGGTGCAGACGCCGGCGGAGGCAGGAACATCTCCTCCCGGATAGGGGATGCGGACGTATGCGGGATCATAGCGCACGGTGTGATGGGTGCGTTCGACGGCTGCGGCAACGAAGTGGTCCAGGAAGCGTTGTTGGCGCGGCGCCAGTTGGAGACCGGACGGTGGAATCGCGTGAAGACTTCTGAAGCATAAGGGAAGTAGGAGGGTCAGGGCGAAGGCGGCACGACAGAGCCATAGTCTAAGAGATTGCGACGCGTCCGAAGTCATGTGAATTGGGTGCTCCTGTAGTCATTGGACGTGTCGCCGTCCAAAGTGCGGTGAACTGCCCCCTCCTCCCGCCGTCTGTGTGCAAGCGGTTGAAAACAAAAGGGAAGGAGTTTCTGGGCGTTCTTCGCGGAAGAGTTTGAAGGGGGAGGATTTAGGAGGTAGGGGCGAGTTGCGCCATACGGTTCGAGGTTGCTCGCCGAAACATGTGCATAACAATGAGCTGTGAATGGCGTGTGGCCGGATTAGATCCAGAGCGAGCCTCGCTGGCTTAGCCGGCGGTGACGAGTGCGAAGGCGAAGCCGTCGTGGCCCTTTGTGCCGACGGTTTGCAGAGCGGTGGCGGAGAGGCCGCGTTCGGCGGCGAGTTGTTCGAAAAGGAGACGTGCTCCCTGCACGTCTGGATTGGAGCTGGCTACATCGATTACCGCGCCATCGCGGACGACGTTGTCCACAATGATGAGAGTGCCGCGACGAGAAAGCTTCAGCGCCCAGTGAAGGTATTCGGCGTTATGCGGTTTGTCCGCGTCGATGAAAATCAAGTCAAAGGGTTCCGTGATTTCGGTTTGAAGTTTTGGGAGCGTATCGAGCGCCGCGCCGACACGAATGTCGACGATGTCTGTGAGACCTGCACGCGCGATGTTGGCACGCGCGACTTCGGCATGTTTGGGATTGAATTCGAGAGTGATAAGCCGGCCACCAGCGGGCAAGGCGCGAGCGAGCCAGATGGAACTGTAGCCACCGAGCGTGCCGATTTCCAGAATGCTTCGCGCGCCTACCAGTAGCGCCAGCAACTGCAAAAATTTGCCCTGATTGGGAGCGACATCAATTGCCGGAAGCTCAGCAGCTTTATTCGCGGCGAGCGCCGCGTCCAGGGCAGGATCGGAGAGAGAAAGCTGTTCGGAAAAGTAGCGGTCTACCGCCGTCCACTTGTCTTGGGACGTTTCGTCGGGTGTCCATTTGTCGTGGTCCATGGGGCCTCTTCCCAGAATCGAATATGCCATGGTTCAGGAGATTTTTGGCAGATCGCGGCTTAAAGCCGGATAACCTACTTCTTTTTGCGGAGAGATTGCGGGGCAAAGTAGCCGCGGCGGGCCCGGAGGCTCAGGCCATTACGATTTATTTTTACGTTCAAGGGATGATAGGTGCCATCCATTTTGATGTTAGCGAGTGACAGTTCAAGAATGTAGACGTACTCTGGTGCGGCCGTCAGTTTTTGAAGGCCGCCTTGCAGGTCATTGCTGTTGTGAAAGTAAGTGCCGCCGGTACCGTCGGCGAGTTCAGCCATCACGTTTTCGGCAAAGGTCACGGTGTTGCGATGATAGTCGGATTCATGCCCCGTCACCAACGCCTGCATCGTGTGTGCTCCATTCTCACTGACGTTTATTTCTGTGGTGTATAGCCCGCGCGCGTCGAGGGCGCTAATGGTCACGTTCGAGCGTGCGGCAAGGTACAGAACGTGAGATTTCTCCGACAAGGCCCCCGGCGTGACGGTCAGGAATCCCGGAGAGATTAGAATCAGCGTACGTTCGCCTTCCAGTGCTTCCATTTTGCGAACAACTTCAGCGACGAAGCCAAGCGTTACGTGAACATCCTGGTCACCAATCGCCACAGCGCGCCTGGCGGCAGCCTGCGCCAGGCCTTCGGCCACGCTGCGCCGGTCAGTGTGCTCGCAGGTCAACGTTTCTTGAACGGCCTGTTCGTAGGCTGCATTGCTGTGCTTATTTTCTATGAGATCCCCCTGGTAGTAATCGATGTCCGGACATTCGCGCGCGATGTGACGGTAGAGCTCCTGCGTTTTCAGTTCGGAGATCGTTTCTTGCAGCTTGGTGCGGTCGCGTGTCATGCCGCTGTAGGTTCCGGAAAAAGAAACGACCGCAGCCATGTCTGAATCGGCGAGTGAGCCCGCGACGATCTTGGTGGCGACTTCTTGGACACGAGCCAGTTCGCTTGCGCCGAGGTGTAAATCGTCAAACAGAAACACGATGAAACGTTGCGAAGGTGTTGTGGAGGGTGGGGCGGCAGCCGGACTGACCGGTGAAGGGACAGCAGGCATCGGAACGGTCGGGGCGGGATTAGTTTCGAGTGCAGCTCGCTTCTGAATGCTGAATCCGGAAATGACTTGAGGTTTCTTCCCGTCGAGAACCTGGAAGTCTTCTTTGGTTAAGTTGCCCACGGCGCGGCCTTGCGAGTCACGGACCACCACGGGTACGAGTACAGCATTCACTGCAACTTGAATTTTTGCGGCGCTTTCCGGGGTTGGAGCTTCCTGATTCTGCTGTGCCGCCGCACGGGTGCACAAAGTAAGGGAAAGGCCCCAAATAACCGTGACCGTGAGATGTGTCGCACTGGCGTTCATGGTGATACAGCGATTCTACGCCAGTAAAGGCTGCCCGCAATCAAGCGCCGGCAGAAGCGCTTCGTGCCGAGTGCCCGCGCCAGGCGGTGAAACCTTCGCGGAAAAGAGCGAAAATGGTACGCCGATTCTGGTATATCAATTTCAGCCATGCGAGCGGTCCCATCTGGGGGAAATAGATTCCGCGGAAACACATGCGAGCGATGAAAATGTTTATGCGATAGCCGAGGGGTTTGTCGTTGATTGACGCGACTGCGTGAGACAGTGCTTCCGGGCTGTAGGACAGAGCCCAGCCTCTTTTCACTTCGGCGTGGGCCTCGGCGATCGTCATTTTCAGCGGAGTGTGAGCCATTTCAAACGGAATGAACTTTTGCCAGTGCTTCGGGCGAGTCAGACGCCCTGCGGCTTCGAGTCGTTTGTAAAGAGGCGTTGCGGGCAGAGGAGTGAGCAATCCAAAAATCGGCAGGCCCGGAGGCCAGGTGCGAATTTCCTGAAGCGTGCGATCGGCGACGCCGGCAGTGTCATTGTCCATGCCGAAAATAAAGGAAGTGATTGCGTAGACGTTGCGCTGCGCGAGTCTCTCGAGTACGGCAGCGTATTCACCAGGCTTGTTGAAGCCTTTGTTGACGTCGGCAAGATTTGCGGGATCGATCGATTCCATGCCGATGAAGACCCATTTACCGCCAGACGCGGCGATAAGGTCGACGAGTTCTTCGTCGCGCAAGAGGTTGGCGCTGATTTGGGCGACCCAGTGGACTTGTGCATTGGCGGCGATGATGTCGCGCAGCAGAGACTTTGTGCGTTTGATGTTAATCGCGAAATTATCGTCGATGAAAAAAACAGCAATCTGGCCGAGTTCGTTTTTGGCGCGGGCTTTCAAGAGAAGTAATTCATTCACCACGCTTTCGTTGGTCCGGAAGCGGATGGAATCGCCGAAAAAGCCGGTTACCGTGCAGAACTCGCAACCGTAAGGGCAGCCGCGGCCAGACTCCATCGGGATAATGCGGAAAGTGCCCCAGCCGTCGCCGAGGCGCTGAAGAGTGCGCATGGCCATCTTGGGAACGAGATTAAATTGACCCAGATTTATTTTGTCCCACGGGATCGCAGGATAGTCCTTCAGAGAGGGTTTGCGCTCCTGGCCAAAATCATCGACTGGCGCATAGGTTTCTTTCAGCGTGCCACGTGCGGCGTCTCGGACGATCTTTGGCCAGGTTTCATCGGCTTCGCCGAGAGCGACGGCGTCGGCGTGGCGTGGTCCGCCGTTGCGGCCGAGGGCTTCGTCAGATTCTTCCGTAACGTGAGGGCCACCCATCACTACGGGCACACCCACGGCGCGAATCGCATCGGCCATGCGATAGGCCTTCGCAATCATTCGTGTCATCGCGCCGATGCCGACAAGGCCGATATTTTGTTCGCGTACATATCGCGCAATGCCGTCTTCATCCATGGGCTGGGCATTGCCGTCGATCAAGAGAACTTCGTGGCCTTGGGGAGTAAGCGCCTGAAGGAGAAACATCCACAGATGCGGCATGAAGTTACGCGTGACCCCGTTGTCCGGGTTATAGAGCAGAATCCGCATCGATTTTTTCTCCAGTGCAACATGCTGCTTTGTCACGCAATCAGGCGGGTAAAGGATCGCAGAATCGCGATGCCGGGAACGGCCAGAGGAGAGCCCCAGTGGGTGAAACGATAGCACGTATGTCCGATAGCGCACAAATAGGTGCACGGGGGTAGGCTCCTAAGACAGCAATATGATCGCGACCTGACGAGCTTTTCCGCGGCAGTTGCCCAACCAACAGCATGGCGCTATCGTCTGGGCGCTGGTTTCAGGCCCCTTATTCCAATATTCTGGTAGTGCTGACAGTTTGTGCCGCCCGGATCGAATGGCAATCTACGATGACCGCAAAGCAAACTTCTCGACGAAACTTTCTTGCTGCCAGCTCGTTGGCCGCTGTGGGATTCGCGGCACCGCGACTGTGGAAGCCGCCGTTCAACGCGCCAGGCGAGCGCCTGTTTTTGCAGGAATTCAAGTACAGCGACGTAACGTTTGACACCGGTTTGCACGATGAACAGCTGCAGCGAAATATTTCTGTCTTGATGGGATTGAGCGAT
>QHYO01000623.1 GCA_003224135.1 Acidobacteriota bacterium
GTGCGCAATGGCGATCAGGTTCTGGTGGACGGGGGCCTGGTTGGAAACTTGCCGTCGGATGTCGTGCGGAAAATGGGAGCGGAGGTTGTTATCGCCATCCATCTGGAAGTCGCGCCCGCGAAACCCGATGAAATCCAATCGTTCTTTAGCGTGCTCGGACGGTCGGTTGATGTGATCGTCCGTGAAAACGAAATCCGCGGGCTTGCCGCCGCCGACCTGGTCGTGAAGGTGGACCTACACGAATACACTTCCCTCGAATATGAAAAATCAAAAGCAATCATCGATAAAGGCCGGCAGGCAAGCGAAGAGAAAGCGCGCGTGCTCGAACCTTTCGCCCTGACCGATACAGAGTGGCAAAACTATTTAAGCGCTCGGAATTCACGCCGTCGCGGCTCAGGCCTGACGCCGCAATTCGTCCGCGTCGAAGGCACCAGCGCCGGCGCCGCAAAACACTTAGAAGACTTTTTGCAGCCACTTGTTGGCAAGCCTCTCGACACCAAAACTTTGGACGGCTTGCTGACGCGTTTGAGCGGTATCGGAAAGTTCGATTCCGTGGGCTACCGGCAAATCCAGGACGGGACTCGCACGGGATTGCTCGTGATGGTTCACGAAAAGAGTTACGCGCCACCGGTTCTGCAATTTGCATTCGAGGTGGACGCCTCGGAGTCCGCTGACGTTACGTTTACGCAGGCCGCGCGATTGACCCTGATGGATGTTGCCGGGTACCGCTCTGAGTGGCGCACGGACGCCCGCTTTGGAAACACGTACGGGGTTTCCAGTGAACTCTACAGACCTTTCACGGGCGCGAGCAAGTGGTTTGTCGCGCCGCATGCCTCGGCGAGTTACACGCAATTTAAAATTTATCAACGCTCCGACCCTCTCGTAATTTACGGCAGAACGGATGCAAATCTCGGCGTCGATATCGGGTACGGCTTCAACCGCTTCAGCGAAGTTCGCGTCGGATACGAAGTCGGCGACCTGGATGCGAAAGTGCGGCTGGGCCAGGCGCAATTCCCATCGATCGCGGGACGTACCGGAAACGCGAAACTTCACTTTCTTGTGGACCACGGTGACGACCCCGTCATTCCGCGGCGTGGCTACACCGCAGAAACAACTTTCCGGTGGTACGACACCAGTCCAGGTGCACTCGAAGGGTTTCCGACGATGGAAGGCCAGGTTCAATATTTTCAGCCCATCACCAGGCCGGCTTCGATTTTCGTGACCGCCCAGGGTGGCACGACATTTGGTACGCGCGATACCGGTCCGGTTCCGCAATTTTTCCTGGGCGGGCCGCTGCGGCTGAGCGCTTACGGCACGAATGAGCTTTATGGCAACCAGTACTACCTTTTCCGCCTCGGCTATTTGCATGACCTCTTTACTCTGCCGCCGTTCCTCGGCAAGAAGATCTATGCAATCGGATCGTACGAATTCGCCAAGATGTACGGCTTCCCGTTGCAGAGCGGATTTCCGAACGATATCAACGCCGGCGTGCTGGCGGAGACGGCGTTTGGTCCGCTGGTGATCGGCGGTAGCTTGGGGGATTCCGGGCACCGCAAGTGGTATTTCCAGTTAGGACGAGTGTTCTGAGGGATGCGACTCGTGCCCGGTGATCGCCAGCATTGACAACTCGAGAGACAAGATGAGAATCGCAATCTTTTGCTGCGTGTTCGCCCTGCTCCCGTTTACGTCGCTGCATGCTCAATCACAACCGCTTGTGGACTACCACCAGCACCTTTTTAGTCCGGCTGTCGCGAAATTGTCCCCGGGGCTTAAATCGATCGACGCAAGTGATCTGATCGCGCTTTTGGACTCCGCCGCAATTCGCCGAGCCCTGGTGTTGTCGGTCGCCTATCAGTTCGGCAATCCCAACAAGCCGGCGGTCGAAGACGAGTATGCCCAGGTCAAAGCCGAGAACGATTGGACCAGCCGAGAAGTGGCGCGCTTTCCCGATCGCTTGCGGGGCTTCTGCAGCGTTAACCCACTGAAAGACTATGCGATCGAAGAACTGGCACGTTGCGCCAAGGATCCGCAGCTCCATATAGGACTCAAGCTGCACTTCGGGAATTCTGACGTCGACCTCGATAATCCCCAGCACGTCGAGCAACTACGGCGAGTGTTTCGCGCGGCGAACGAGCACCGTATGGCGATCGCCGTTCATATGCGTTCCTCGGTGACGCGGAAGCGGCCGTACGGCGAAGCCCAGGCGCGGGTTTTCTTGAACGTGGTTTTTCCCGCAGCTCCCGATGTCCCAATTCAGATCGCGCACCTTGCCGGGGCGGGAGGATATGACGACCCTTCGGTCGATCAAGCGCTTGCGGTGTTCGTGAATGCGATCGCGAAGCAGGATCCGCGCATGACACACGTTTACTTCGATGTGTCGGGCGTCGCAGGATACGGTAAGTGGGCTGAAAAGGCGAACCTCATCGCCACGCGGATTCGGCAGCTTGGCCTCGGTCACATCCTCTACGGCTCCGATGGGTATGGCGGAGGGAACCTAGCGCCGCGTGAAGCTTGGGCAGCATTTCTTCAGCTGCCTCTGTCGGACGACGAATTTCGTATGATCGCAAACAATATCGCTCCTTACATGAAGTGATGTGCAGCAGCAAGCCGCTGCCGCGGGTTCGGCGCGTGTTGACTCAAGAATCGTAGCCGGGGCCGGCAGGCGACCCGCATTCTTTCCACAGCTTTTCCCAATTCCAGATCCCGTGCGCCACCTCGTTCGGCAAGGGGAATCCGAGCTGATGCGCAAGCATACACACCTGCCCGCGATGGTGGGCTTCGTGAGAAAGCATGTAGCACAGCATTTCCAGACCAACCGGCCAAGGCCGAGCCCAGCCGTCTCTGCGAAACTTCTCGACGCGGCCCCCACAACCGCCGAGCGCTTCAGCGAGCATCTCCGCGCAGCGAGTGGCGCTCTCGGCCAATCCCGCACGGGCCTGCCGCGGCGTGCAGTGCGCGCGGTTGAGCTGTGGCGGAGGCTTCAGGTGCGGAGCTGTAAGCCTGACCCACTTGGAGCGGACATTGTGCATGTGCGTAAAGATCGCCGCAATGGTGCGGACCTTGCCGGGCGGTTTGGCTCTCCAGGCGGTAGGGTCAAGATGTTCGATAAGAATCTGGTTCATGCGGTCATTGGCGACAAAGATCTGGACTGCGGCTCGGCCGAGTTGAGTGGGAACCTTGGGTTGACGCGTGGTCACGGCGCTCTACTCCTTGACCTATAATACTTCCGCGCCGCTCGGCGATCCGGAAGTAATCCGCTTCACCCGTCGAGCGGAACCGCCCGGCCACGATTTACGTACATGCCAGAGGAATGAGTATCGTCCATGTCCCAGTTAAAGGGACAGTGATGTGGCCGACACTGCGGATCGCTTCAATTATTCGTCCGCAAAATGGGCGAAGAGGCTGTTGAGGGACTCGGCGAGAGTGGGGTGAGCGAAGACGCCGTCTTTGAGGGTGGTGTAAGGGAGTTTGCCCATCATGGCGAGTTGGATTTGGGACATGACTTCGCCGCCT
>QHYO01000626.1 GCA_003224135.1 Acidobacteriota bacterium
TGTACCCGGCTGGAACCATGTTTTGCCGCCGTCGTCTGAGCGCTGGATGATCTGCCCAAACCACCCGCTCGTTTGCGAAGCATACAGGCGATTCGGATCCGCCGGCGACCCCTTCAGGTGATACATCTCCCAGCCCGCAAAATGAGGACCACTCACGTCCCATTTCTCCCGCTTGCCATCGGACGTCAACACAAACGCGCCTTTGCGCGTCCCTACTGATACTCGAACTGTGCTCATCCTTGTCTGTCCCTTCCGGGCTGTCGCCCGTTCCCGCGGAATTGTTTTCTAGAGCCGAGCTGGAAATCCAATGGGCTATTTAGACGCAGCAAACTGCGCGGCGGCTTTTTCTTTGCAGTCTAAACCCAGCTGGACTGTGTCGCCAGAGCGAACGCCAGTCTGCCAATGTCACTTGTGAATTGCAAGTTAAAATGTTATCATAAATTATGCCAGCGAAGAAGCCCGCCTTTAAGCGCCGCTCGGGGTGTCCCTTAAACGCCTCCGTTGAAATGCTCGGCGATCGCTGGTCATTGCTCATTATTCGCGACATGATGTTGCTCGGTTACCGCACTTTCAAGGAATTTTTGAATTCCCACGAGCGCATCGCGTCCAACATTCTCGCTGACCGCCTCCTGCGCCTTGAAAATTACGGCATCATCGCATCCGCGCGCGATCTCTCCGATGGTCGTAAACAGATCTATTCCCTCACGCCGAAAGGCCTCGGCCTCGCGCCCGTTCTTACCGAAATGGTTTTGTGGGCTGCCGCCTACGAAGACACAGGCAATCAAGCCCTCGTCCGGCTCATCCACAAAGATAAAGACGGTTTCCTTGCCCAAGTCCGCAAGCGTTTTGCGAACCGCTCTTCTCCCGCCAAATAACTTCGTTCAGCTTATCAATTTGCCACTCACGCCGTTGCGATTCGCGCACAAACTCGCCTTCTGGCGTATAGTCAAAGTTCCATACTCCGCATCCAATAAAAACCGGTATTCATATCAGGAAGCCAAGACCGAATGTCCTCTCAACCCACAACTGCAACTTCCGTTCACGCGAACATCAAACCAGACACGAAGAAAGTCGCGAAACCTAAGAAGAGCCCCACTGAAGTCTGGAAAGCGCTTCCCGAAATCTGGGCCCTGTTGCGACCGAGGAAAGGCATTCTGTTCCTCGGTTTCCTCCTGATGACCATCAACCGCCTGTGCGGCCTGGTCCTGCCCGCTTCCACAAAATTTCTCGTGGACAATGTCTTTGCCGCGCACCAGATGCGTCTTCTTATGCCGATTGTGCTTTCGGTGATCGCCGCTACTTTAATTCAGGGACTTTCCTCCTTTACGCTTACGCAACTGCTCTCCAAGTCCGCACAACGAATGATTTCCGATATGCGCAAACGCGTCCAGGCGCACATCGGCAGGCTGTCGGTCTCCTACTATGATTCGCATAAGACCGGTGAACTCGTTTCCCGAATCATGAGCGACGTCGAAGGCATTCGCAATCTCATCGGCACTGGACTCGTGGAATTCCTGGGCGGACTGATGACCGCTGTTTTCGCCCTGGTGATTCTTTTGAAGATCAGCACGTTAATGACTTTGGTTGCGTTCGGCATACTTATCTTTTTTGGCTTCGGAATCAGTAAGGCCTTTGCCACGATCCGACCGATCTTCCGCGCGCGTCCCAAAATAAACGCCGAAGTCACAGGGCGCCTGACCGAATCGCTCGGTGGCGTCCGCGTCGTCAAGGGCTATCATGCGGAAGAGCGGGAAGAAAAAGTGTTCGGAGCAGGTGTTCAACGCTTGCTCGAAAATGTTCTGAAAACACTCACCGCGACTTCCCTCATGAGCCTCTCCGGAACTTCGCTCATCGGCATAGTCAGCGCCATCGTCATGTATATCAGCGCGCATCGCATTCTGGCGGGCACGATGACCGCCGGCATGTTCTTCATGTATTCAGCATTTCTCGCGATGCTCGTTACTCCCGTCTTCCAGATCGTCGCCATCGGCACGCAGCTCACAGAAGCGATTACGGGTCTCGAACGAACCCGCGAGATCCTGAATTTGAGGCCGGAAGATGAAGACGAAGGCCGTAACAACACCATCGGCCGCCTCGTCGGCGAAGTGGTTTTTGAAAATGTGGATTTTTCCTACGAAGCCGGAAAGCAGATTCTCTTCGACATCAATTTCGAGGCGCTGCCTGGCACAGTAACGGCGCTCGTGGGACCGTCCGGCGCCGGCAAGTCTACAATCATCGGACTCATCGCCGCTTTCTACAAACCCGAACGCGGCCGTATCCTGGTCGACGGCATCGATCTCGCCACCATCAAGCTCAGCAGCTACCGCACGCAGCTCGGCGTTGTTCTCCAGGATACGTTTCTTTTTGACGGAACCATCCGCGAAAATGTCGCCTTTGCGCGCCCAGAAGCCAGCGAAGACGAAATCATGGCCGCCTGCCGCATCGCGCGCGTGGACGAATTCGCCGAATCTTTTGAGAAGAAATACGACACCGTCGTCGGCGAACGCGGCGTGAAACTGTCCGGCGGACAGAAGCAGCGCGTTTCGATCGCCCGTGCCATCCTGGCCGATCCTCGCATCCTTATCCTCGATGAAGCCACCTCAAGCCTTGATTCAGAATCCGAAGCGCTCATCCAGGAAGGTTTGCGTTACCTCATGCGCGGACGCACCACCTTCGTCATCGCGCACCGTCTTTCCACCATTCGCCGTGCCGAACAGATTCTTGTCGTCGAAGCCGGACGCATCATTGAACGCGGCACTCACCAGTCGCTTTACGCTCTCGGCGGCCGCTACTACGATCTCTACACACGCCAGCACGGTCTCGAAACCAATCTCTTCCTCGCCCCCGGCGAGGGCGACGGCTCCCGCGTCGAAGACACCTCCTCCGAAAACAACGGCCGCTCCGCCGGTACCGCGGGCGATGCCGCCGACCCCATCCGCCTCCTCCGCGGCTCCACTTAATAATCGCCAGCACATCTCTGTTCGCTTTTGTCGTGGCCGGTCCTCAGGCCGGTTCTTTTTTAGATCTCTCGTCGCGGCTGTCCCGTTCTCGGTTCGTGATGTGGAACTTCCGAATTTCCTCTTCATTCGCTCAACGTGAGCTTTGCTACTTCTGCGCCGCCTGCGCTTCAATCTTCTCGATCACAATCGCCTTCGATCCGCCGCGCTGATAGGCCTTTCCGCTCGCAGTCACTTTCTCTCCGGCAAACGGTAACAGCTTCGCGTTCTGTCCACTCGATGGCGTCGTGTCCGCGATTGGCCAATAAATAGTTCCATCGTCGGAGAGAATCACCAGCGGTGACCCGGCATTTGCGCACGACGTCGCGCACTGCTTGCTGATCGGTTTGCTCAATCCCTTCGTGAACGCGCACGCGGAATCCAGAACATAGCCCTTAACAGTGACCGTCGGCGCATCCGCCGCGCTCACGCAAACTGCTGCTGCCAGCAGCACGCCGAACATCATTTTGGCTCCGATTACCGTGATTTTCATTTTTGCTCCCTCCGTTTTGAATGTGAAACCGATCGTCAGCGATCCTCGCGAGCTCGAGTACAGTACTCAGCCACCGCTGCGAGAAATAAGCTTCTAACCAAAAGAGATGCAGGTTAGCTCGCCAGCGCCCCTCAACCG
>QHYO01000627.1 GCA_003224135.1 Acidobacteriota bacterium
CCCATCGTCGAGGTCAGCGTAATTTTCTTCACGTATTTACCCTTCGCCGCGGCAGGTTTCGCCTTCAGCACCGCGCCAATCAAAGCGTGCGCGTTCTCGGCGAGTTTCGTTGCGTCAAACTGAATCTTGCCGATCGGGCAATGCACAATGCCTGCCTTATCCACACGGAATTCCACTTTCCCGGCTTTGGTTTCGCGGATCGCCTTTGCAACGTCCGCTGTCACCGTTCCGGTTTTGGGGTTCGGCATCAATCCGCGCGGGCCGAGCACTTTACCCAGACGTCCGGCGGACTTCATCATGTCCGGCGTCGCGATTACGGCGTCGTAATCCGTCCAGCCTTCCGCGATTTTCTGCACCATCTCGTCGCCACCGACGAAATCCGCGCCCGCTTCTTGCGCTTCGCGAACCTTATCTCCACCCGCAAGAACCAGCACGCGCACCGCTTTGCCTAATCCATGCGGCAAAACCACCGTTCCGCGAACGACCTGGTCGGAATGCTTCGGATCGACACCCAGATTGAAAGCGAGTTCCACGGTCTCGTTAAACTTCGTGTGATGCGTCTTCTTGATCAGCTCCGATGCTTCCTGGAGCTTGTACGGACGCGCTTCCACTTTCTTGCGCGCGTTCTCTATGTGTTTGCCAGCCTTCTTTGCCATGCTTTCTGCCTCACTCGATCCCGCTTCGCCTCAGACTCCTTAGGCTTCCACGACGTCCAGACCCATGTTGCGCGCCGTACCTGAAACGGTACGAATCGCCGAGTCCAGATTTGTGGTGTTCAGATCGACAAGCTTAATCTTCGCGATCTCCTCAACCTGCTTCTTGGTTACTTTGCCGACTTTGTTGCGATTCGGCTCCGGCGAACCCTTGGCAATTCCCGCGGCGCGCAACAGGAGTACCGATGCCGGCGGGGTCTTGAGGATGAACGTGAAAGTACGGTCGGTATAAATCGTGACCAGCACTGGAAAAATCATTCCGTCGGGCTCT
>QHYO01000628.1 GCA_003224135.1 Acidobacteriota bacterium
CGCTAGTTCAGCTTCTCGACACTCGCAAAATCAAGTTCCACAGGAGTCGAACGCCCGAAAATCGTGACCGAAACCTTCAGCCTGCTGTGGTCGTTGTCGATCTCTTCCACCGTGCCGTTGAAATTCGCGAATGGCCCGTCCACAATCCGCACCTGCTCATTGCGTTCGTAAACCACTTTCGGCTTCGGACGATCCTGCGGCGTATGCACGCGGTTGATGATGGCGTCCACTTCCGCATCCGACAGCGGCGAAGGCGAAGTGGCCGAACCTACGAAACCCGTCACCCGCGGCGTATTTCGCACGATGTGCCAGGTATTCTCATCGAGGTCCATTTCCACCAGCACGTAGCCCGGATAGGACATCCGCGAAGAAACCACCTTTTTGCCGCCGCGCACTTCGACGACATCTTCCATCGGAATCAGCACGCGGCCGATCTTGTCCTGCAAACTGAAAGCAGCCACACGGCTTTCGAGACTTTCCTTCACCTTCTTCTCGAAGCCCGAATAGGTGTGAATGATGTACCACTGCATGCTCATGGATCGCTGGTCCTTTTTCCCTTACGCGCCAAATCTCTTCAATAGATAGCCCACCGCTCGCGCAGCACCCTGTTCAACGAAATACAGATAAATTGCAAAAAACGCCACCGTCGCCAGAACCACGCCGGTCGTCGAAATTACGTCCTCGCGGCTCGGCCACGTCACCTTCCTCATCTCCACGCGTGTTTCCTGCAAAAACGCATGCGTGTTTTCAATGGTGCCCGTTATTTTCTGTGGCAGCCCAGAGCCCGTTCCGCCCTGAGGAGCCTCTTCTTTGCTCATTTTTGCCGACTGCGTTGCCATACTTCCCTTTCTAACCCGCGCGAAAATTGACCACCGCGCAACCACGAAATTCTGGCAGGGGAGGAGGGACTCGAACCCCCATACCCGGTTTTGGAGACCGGAGTCCTAGCCGTTGGACGACTCCCCTAAAAACAAGCCGGTCCTGCCCACCAAAGGCGCGAACACGTTATTTCACTTCTTTGTGCGCCGTCTGCTTGCGGCACGTGTTGCAAAACTTCTTCGTCTCCAGGCGTTCAGAGTGCTTCTTCTTGTTCTTCGTCGTCGTGTAGTTGCGGTTTTTACAATCCCCGCACTGCAATGTAATGATTTCCCGCATGTCTGAATTCCTTTTCTCGAAACTTTTTTTCGGAAACGCCAAACTACTCAATAATCTCCGTGACGGCGCCTGCGCCGACTGTGTGCCCGCCTTCGCGAATCGCGAACCGCAACCCTTTTTCGAGCGCTACCGGCGTGATCAACGTCACTTCCGCCGATACGTTGTCTCCCGGCATCACCATTTCCACTCCTGCCGGCAGTTTCATGTCTCCGGTCACGTCCGTGGTGCGGAAATAAAACTGTGGCCGGTAGCCGGAAAAGAATGGCGTATGACGTCCGCCTTCTTCCTTCGTCAACACGTACGCTTCCGCTTTGAACTTGGTGTGTGGCGTAATCGAACCCGGCTTGCAAACCACCTGCCCGCGTTCCACATCTTCTTTTTCCGTCCCGCGCAACAGCAATCCAACGTTGTCGCCCGCAATCCCTTCATCGAGCAGCTTCCGGAACATCTCCACGCCGGTCACAACCTTCTTCTGCGTTGGACGGAAACCCACAATCTCGATTTCTTCGCCCACTTTCACTTTGCCGCGTTCGATTCTTCCCGTCACCACCGTGCCGCGTCCGGAAATCGAAAAAATATCCTCAATCGGCATCGCAAACGGCTTGTCCACGTCGCGCACCGGCAGCGGTACGTTCTTGTCCACCGCTTCCATCAATTCGTCAATCTTGCCTTCCCACTTGGCATCGCCATTCAATGCCTGCAAGGCCGAGCCGCGTACGATGGCAATCGTGTCGCCTGGAAATCCATAGCTCTTCAGCAGTTCACGTACTTCCAGTTCCACCAGCTCGAGCAATTCCGGATCTTCCACCATGTCGCATTTGTTCAAGAACACCACGATGGCCGGAACCCCGACTTGACGTGCCAAAAGAATGTGTTCCCGCGTCTGCGGCATCGGACCATCGGTCGCCGCCACCACCAGAATCGCCCCATCCATCTGCGCCGCGCCGGTGATCATGTTCTTGATGTAGTCCGCATGTCCCGGGCAATCCATGTGCGCGTAGTGCCGGTTCGGCGTTTCATACTCCACGTGCGATACGGCTATCGTGATCCCGCGTTCCCGCTCTTCCGGCGCGTTGTCAATCGAATCAAACGCTCGAAACTGCACTTTCGGGTTGTGCTTCGACAATACTTTCGTGATCGCCGCCGTCAAGGTCGTCTTGCCATGGTCAATGTGACCGATCGTCCCTATATTCACGTGCGGCTTACTGCGCTCGAATTTCTCCTTGGCCATTTTCCTTCACCCTCATCGCCCGCATTCCGCAGGCAAAGAATCAAGTATTTGTGACTGCAACTCGGCCAGGCATTAGCCAGCGCCAGCCGAGAAATTTTTGGAGCGGGGGACGGGATTTGAACCCGCAACCATCACCTTGGAAGAGTGAGACTCTACCGTTGAGTTACCCCCGCCCGTCTCTTCCAAAAACTCTTTCCTCGAACCGCCGCGCCACTCGCTTCCGGAAAATCTGGAGCCTGGGACCGGGATTGAACCGGTGACCTCGTCCTTACCAAGGACGCGCTCTACCAACTGAGCTACCCAGGCCAAGTCCGTTTCTCTGCCCTAAGAGCACCGCAAAAACATTCGCTACGGCGCACTTCGCCCCTTCGGCTCATACGCCGAAATTCAGACCGCCTTTGAACAACACATGTGGTTGCCCTGCGGTTTCTAACGAACTGGCTCTCGCTGCGAACGAGTTCTGTTCGGAGAGAGCCTGGTGGACGGGGAAGGATTCGAACCTTCGTAGCCCGCAAGGAGCGGCAGATTTACAGTCTGCTGGTTTTAGCCACTCACCCACCCGTCCCAGTCTTGGTCTTCCAAGGTTTGTACAGCTTGTGTACCTCAGGGGTTGTGAAAAAACCCTGAACCCTGAAACCCGGCGGGACGCAAACTCATGTCCCAAAATCGTTTTGCTTCAGCACTTACACGACGAATCGGCGGAAACGCAAAACGGACTCGTGTCTAAAGACACCAGCCCGTTCAATTTTAAAGTCGGGAATTATTCCGCCTCACTCCCCTGCCTAACCAGCGGTGGAGCTGGCGGAGGGAATTGAACCCCCGACCCTCTGATTACAAATCAGATGCTCTACCAGCTGAGCTACGCCAGCCTCGCCAAACCGAACAAGAATAACAGACGAGGTATGTTAATTGCAAGCGAGTGCCACCGGTGCGAGCACGCCCACTGCCATACTGTGGAAAATTCGCAGGATGGTTTCGTTCACTTGTTCTGGGCTAAGTATACTCTTCTTAGTAGCTTGCGGGAAGCGTTGAAAAATTCATCTTTCGCTCCCCTGTGTGCAGTACAAATCGTCGATTATTTCTGAAAACTGCTCTGCAATTTTAGAGAATGCTCTGCTCTTCCGGTAAGATGCAGAGGATCACTCTGATGGCAACTCCAAGTTGTCAGAAAATTCCGCAACTCCACAACTCAAGGATGCAATTGACTGAACTAAAAAAGTTCGCTGAAACAAAAAAAATTGCCCTCGCCGGCGCAATTGCTATTCTCCTGATCGCAGGAATTATACTGGTCTGGGACGTTTTTCGGGGTCCAACAAACGATTCCGCGCGGCAGCAACTCCTCGAATTCATTCCGCCCAATTCTGCAGCCGTGATTTTCGTCGACCTCGATAAATTCAAGCAATCACCCTTTCTCGGGAAAATTTACGAGTGGCTTCCCCACTCGGCCGAAGATTCCGAGTACGCGCAATTTGTGCGTGACACGGGATTTTCCTATGAGCGTGATTTAAAGCAAGTTGTCATGGCAATCTCGAATCGAGGCGCTGGAACTGACGTTGTTGCTGTCGCCGATGGAAAATTTGATCGCAAAA
>QHYO01000624.1 GCA_003224135.1 Acidobacteriota bacterium
AATTGTGGCCTTTGATATCGAGCTTCAATGTGCCGCCAAGGGCGACATTGAATACCTGAAGCCCCCTGCAAATGGCGAAGATCGGCAGCCCGCGCTCGAGCGCTTCCTGCACGGCGGCAAATTCCCAGCGGTCGCGCTCAGGATCAACCTGTTTATCCAAGAGCGAAGGATCGAGAACTTTCTGGCGCAAAAATTCCGGCGAAATATCGGAACCGCCGGTGAGCAGGAGTCCATCCATTTGGTCCAGGCGAACATTTCGATTTCGCGCATTCCAGACTTTGATTTCGGGATGCTTACGGAAAATCGGGCGAAACCATTTTGCATCTTTCGCTCGTATCCACGTAGCCAGATTGGGCATGAACGAATCTGCGATGTAGAGGCGCTCGTGCCAAGCGCCTGTTTGCCTATGCCTTCAAACCCGGCGATCGCCGACGCAAGAACCAGATGATGTAGAGAAAGGTTCCCAATGCGGCGGGAATCATAAAATAGCTCGCCTCGGTCCCGAGTTCGCCGCGCTTTGTCCAAGCGGGCCCTGGGAACGTCACGTCGAACAAGCGGCCCTCTGGTAATCGGCCAGCGTTCGGCGTGCCGATTATGACGAACTGGCCAAAATCAAAAGCGGCATGCCAGCCGACTGCCCACCAAAGTGATCCTGTGATACGAACGCTGATGCAGATGATGAGGCCGAGCGCAAAAATCATTTCGATATCGATTGCGTTTTCGTGCGGTTTCAGCAGATGGAGGACGGCAAACAGCGCAGTCGTGATCAGCGCTGCGGGCCAGAAACCAGCGCCACGCCAGAGGGACTGCAACGCGTAACCGCGGAAAAAATATTCCTCAGTGACACCGACAAGTAACATCCCGACCAGCCACAGGAGCGGCGATGAGATAAGATCGGTTCCTCGCAACGCGATGCCGTGAATGCGCATTCCGCCGGTAACGAGCATGCCTGCCGCAACAAAAGCGACTACTGCGAGACCTGCGACTACGCCATTCCAAAATAGTCCGCCAAATGCTTCGTTAATCGGCAGGCCGTAACTGTCGATGCGACGGCGTTCGCAAAGTGCAAACACGCCGGTCACGATCAGAACCACAATCAGATCGAAACCGTCACCAAGAATGATCGACGACGCGCTCAATGCGCTCCGATCGACGTGCAGTTTCGCCTCGAGGAATGCGATTGCTGGTTGTTCCAGGAATTGGACAAGAAGAACAATTGCCGCGACGAAAATCAGAAACCGCCAGCCGTGGCGTAGGCCATCCGGGCCGATGAAGAGCGATTTAACTTTACTCATCGGCCCTCGCGGAGGCTGTCGCGAACGGCAGGGCGAACTGCACCAAGCTAACCAGCACGCGCCCGGGCTCCTCGGCCCAAATCATGTGAGCGGAGTTCTCAAACCAAACCCATCGTTTGCTGGGCGCCTCCAACCGGTCGAGCCAGCGCTGCACTGGCTCGGACGGCGTAGTGTAGTCGTGACGACCAGCGAAGATGAGCACGGGACAGCTGAGGCGGGTCAGCCTTGTGAAATCGATGGCCGCCATTTCTGGCAGAAGCTTTGGTAACGAGAACGCGCTGCCGGCGTCGATTGCCTTGAAGTCAGTCTCCGAGTAATCCGGCGAAATTTTCTCGGCGTTTTCCAAAAAGTCGTAGCTCTGACGCCCGTCAGTCAGCCCACCGTAATGTACCGACCACTTTCGCTCTACGTTTATCTTTTCGAGCGGCAGCGCGCCATTTGGCTCCGGATAAGGTGCGATGGCTTCAAGTTCCTTCACCGCCTGAGTGTCCCCGGCCTTTCGCGCAGTGTTTAGCACCCAGTCGTAACAGATTCGCTCGGCCTCGCGCATGTTGATGATCTGTCCGAGGCCAATGTAAGCGTAGAGCCAGTCGGGCCTGCGAACCGCCAGGTTGAGTCCGAGTATCGTGCCCCAGGAATGGCCGAGCGCGAAAATCTTCTTTTTGCCGCACGTTGCGTGCAGGTAGGCGACGAGTTCTTCTGCGTCCTGCAACATGCGTTCTGCGTGCATCGTCGGCGCGACTTTTGCCGGGTCGTTCAACTCGTAGGTCTTGCCGCAGCCGCGCTGATCCCACTCGACTACGGTGAAGTAGTCAGTCCAAGGTCCCTCGAAAAGATAACGATTGGGCAGATAGGGTGCGGCCGGGCCGCCGTGCAGCACGAGGAGAATTGGGTTGTGTCGGTCGCGGCCGCGCACGGTGATCCATTGGCGAATGCCGCCAATGTCCACCGCCTTGGCTTCGTCGATTCCGTTCGGGGAAACGACCTTGCCAACCTCCGCAAGGATCGTGTGAGGGTTTGGCGACGACTCCGCGTGTGGCGGTGTTGCGGCCATGGTCTCCAGCGCCAGCGTGCAAGTGAAAATCAGAATAAAAAACTTCACAGTTACGCTTGGCGTTGCCTCAGCGGAATGTGATCCGCCGTTTAACTGAAACGCCTACAATCCCATCAGCTCGCGAACGTATTTTACCGGCGGGCTGCCGTAGGAGACGACTTGATCGTTGTATTTCTTAAGGTTGAAATCCTTGCCCAATTTCCTCTGTTCCGCGGCGCGAAGATCGAGATGCTCGGTGGCGCCTACGAAATATGTGGAAAGCTGGGCAGAAGTCAGGCGCGCGCGTTTCCATTTCGCTACCGCTTCGCCTTCCTGCTGGTATCCCTCCTTCATCATCAAATCCATCGCTTCCTTTTCGTTCATGTTCCCTGCGTGAATGCTTTGGTCGAGAACGGCATTGCAGATGGCGCGCAGCCGCATCTTCAGCTGCTGCATTTTCACCTCGGGCCCGCCATAACCCTGTTCCGCCATCATTTGTTCACAATAAACGGCCCAACCCTCGACGAATGCGCCGCTTTGAAAAATCGCGCGCACCAAGGTGGGCGCGCGGAATTCGTTGGCCCGAGCCAATTGCAGGAAATGTCCCGGCATAGCCTCATGCACGGTCAAATCGCGAATCATGTAATTGTTGTACTCGCGGAAGAATGATTCCCTGCGTTCTTTTGACCAGTCCTTGGGCGTCGGCGCGACGGCGAAAAATGTTCTGCCGGTCTTATCGAGCGGGCCCGGCGCATCGCAGTAGGCGATAGCGACGCCGCGTTTGAATTCGGGCATCGCGATCACATCCAGCGGCACGTCCGGGACGGTGACCAAATCGTGTTGCTTTACGAAATCAGTCGCTTCCGTGACAATCTTTTTCGCGTAATCAACGACGGTGGCGTCGTCGGGATGTTGCTCGGCCAGCTTCCCGAGCACCGCGGCAGTGACCTTATGTTTATCCGCCAGCGTTTTATCGTCGGCGTTCGGAAAATATTTTCTGTAGAGCGGCAGCGCTGTTTCGTAGATGGTGGTCTGCGTCTGTTCCAAATCGGCCTTCGCCCGTTTCATGATTTCTTCCATTGGCAGGTCCGACGCGAGGGCGAAACGCAGCTTCTTTCGGTACTTCTCCGCGCCAAGGCGGAAGTCGCCGTCTGAGCGCGGCAACAGATCGCTCTGGAGCCATTTCTTGTAATCCTCCAGCGCGGCTGCGGTTTTTTCCTGTAACGGCGTGAGGTCCTTCTTCATTCGCGGCGACTGGTCGAGCAGAGGCGCCAATCCTTCACGCACGAGATTGATTGCGCCCTGCGTCTGCTCGATCGCTGTTTCAGTGTGAACGCGCGGCGGGTGTTGCAGGTTGGCTTTCGCCTGAGCGATCACGCGCTGGATTTTCTCCATGCGCTGGTGCAGATTTGGAATCCGTTTTTCCGGTGACGCAAAATCTCGTGCGACCAAAAGATAAAGGCTGTTCGCGAGGCTTTGCATGTAAACGAGCGGATTCCATTCCGGGGCCCTCAGCTCTTCGGCCTGGAAGATTTGGTAATCGATATTCTCCGTGAGAATTCGGAAATCGATGTTGTTCGCACCGATGAGCTGCGATCCCTCGATGGAATTCAGCTTGTCGCGAAATTCCTTTTGCGTTGCCAGATCTTTTGCGCGCGCTTCAGGCGAATAATCGGTCAGCTGGCCGTCAAACCGATGGTCACCGAGCTCGGTCGCTTCCTCGGGATTGGCCTGCAAATAGTGCTCGATGTAGTCGTGCGCAATTTTTTGAAACGCGTCGTCCTGCGTGGTGGCCGCTGCGTTCAACATCGACAACGACAATAAGACGCCCGCTGTGATAACGACTTTCATCCGATCTCAGCTCGGCGTGCCGCCGTGAAGAATCGGCTCTGTGGCGATCTCATCGAGCGTGGGCTGCTGGGATTGAAGATACGTGCGTCCTTTGTAGAACGAGGCGACGACAACGAAGACGACAGCGGCTCCAAACATCAACCAGGTGAAGAACGTAAAGTACTGATAGTCGCTGAGCTTATGCGCGCCGCCTGCGCCCAAGATCCATTTATTGACGAGGCCGACGAAGAGTTCACCTGAGGCGACGGTGAGAAGCCACAGTGCCATCACGGAACTCTTCATCGTGTTCGGTGCCTGGGTGTAGGAAAATTCCAAACCAGTGATCGACACCATCGCTTCACCGAGCGTGAGAACGACGTAGCCCAGGAACTGCGAATTGATGTGCGGTCTTAACCCTGCATCGATCTGCCCTTGGATCCAGACGATAACAACAAAAGAGAGGGCGGTAATGAAAAGGCC
>QHYO01000630.1 GCA_003224135.1 Acidobacteriota bacterium
GGCAGAGTTGCCCGGTGGCCAGTCTGTGAAGCTTCCCACCGTGGCCCCCAAACTTGCAGCCACGCCGGGCGGTTTACGCTGGATTGGACCGCCGCTCGGAGCGCATAATAACGAAGTCTACCGAGACTGGCTTGGCCTCCCCGCAGCCGAGCTTCGACGCCTCGCATCCGAAGGCGTCATTTAATCTTAAATCCGCAATGGAAAACTTGGGCTGCACTCGAGGGCAGCGCCATCGGCATGATACTTCTCGAAGAAAAGGGCGAACGCGATTCCCAATTGCTGGTGATCCGCCAAACGGATCACGCTTTTCTTGCGGGCTTTTTTGCGCGGGAGTGGGGGAACGAACGCTTCACCAAGCCACAGCCTAATGCTTCGTTCTGCCTCGCCGTCGCCGAGCACGACAATGGCTGGAGCGAATGGGAGTTACAGGCCCAACTCGACCGCAAGACTCATCTGCCTTACAGTTTCATGTCCATTCCAACTGCCGCCCACATTGCAATTTATCAGAGAGGAATCGAGCGGCTCGTGAGAGTCGATCACTACGCGGGTCTGCTGGGCACCATGCACGCCTCCTGTCTATACGATCGCGCGCGAGCGACGATGCCGGGATTTTCAGCGAAGTACGTCAAGGCGGAAGAAAATCACCTGGCGAATGACTTTATCCAGCAGTTGCGGCTGCAGCAGCTCCGCTTGAAAGTGGATCTGCGCGCGAACCTGGCCACCAGGCCTTTTTTGGAGGAGCCGCGGGTGAATGGCAATGTGGCTCGGCTGGAAGCGTTGGATCGCTTGTCGCTGCATTTCTGCTTGAATGCCGGACAAGATGCAGTCATAGACGCTGTGCCGGTGAACGATCAAGGCGAAGAAGCTGACCTGGAGTTGCACGCCGAGGGCGCAAACGTGATTGCCGTTACTCCGTATCCGTTTCGGCGTGATCCCTTGTCGTTCAGCATCATGGCGCGGCGCGTCTCAAAAAAGCTCTACTCAAGCGATTTGGATTTTCAGAGCTCGCTGGCAGCCGCGCCATATTTCCCGCTGAAGTTTACGATGCGTGCACGACGAGAAAAGGCCTTTTCGCAAGTTGCCGGAATGTAATCCGCTGAAAATTTAGGTGAGTTGCCGCGCGCGAGTCTCCGGCAAAAGCAGCGCGAGCGTAGCTGCAATCAGATACGCTCCCGCGGGTAACAGAAACGCAGGGCCAATCCCAAAGTGCAGGGCCAGCGAACCTACTGCGAACGGCGCGGCGGCCGAAAGCCCGCGTCCTACGTTGTAGCTGAGCCCCATCGCGGTGGCGCGGATTTCGCCGGGAAAAATTTCGCTGGCGATTGCCGCAAACCCCGAGAAGAAACCAATTCCAAAAAAACCGACGATCGGTCCGAGTATCAACAGCCACACCGGTGTGTGAACCAGTCCATACACAGGCACAAGCAGCGCGGCGATCAAAAGATACGCGAAATACGGGCGCTTGCGGCCGTATGCGTCTGCGAAGAAACCAAATAGCGCATAGCCGAGCCATTTACCTCCGCACAGCAGCAGGAAAAACGAAGTGGTTTTCGCCAGGCTGAGCCCGCGGCCACCTTGGGCGACAGGCAGCGAAAGGTATCCGGGAATCCAGATGAACAGTCCCCAGTAGCCGAACATCGCAAAAGAATTCATCGCCGTTGCAAGAATTCCGTTGCGAAGTGTCTCACCGCGAAGGAGCGAGCTGAGCTTTACGCGTTGCGATCTCGCGGCTCGTTGCCTCCACAATTCGGATTCGGGAACACTGCGACGGATCCAGAGAACGACAATTGCCGGTAGAACTCCTACAAGGAAAACGGCGCGCCAGCCAAAATGAGGAAGCACAATCGCCACAACCAAGGCTGCGATCGCTTCTCCGATCGCGTAGGCGGACTGCATCAAGCCGAGCGCTTTGCCGCGATGTTCCGCGCGCCAGGTTTCCGCGATCAGCGCAGCCGCCGTCGTCCACTCGCCGCCCATCCCCAGTCCGAGCACAAACCGAAAGAAGCCCAGTTGCGGAATGGTGTGCGTGAACGCGCAGGCCGCGCTTGAAATCGAGTACACAAGGATCGAGGCCATCAACGCGCGCGTTCTGCGAATGCGGTCTGCAAGAAAACCAAACAGAAATCCGCCAATCGCCGATGCGATGAGTGTCATCGAATTCAGGAAACCCGCCGTGCGAGTGTCCATCGAAAATTCCCGCAACAGATATGCGATGACGAGCGAGAAAAGCATCACGTCCATCGCGTCGAGCATCCAGCCAAGGCCGCCGGCGACCAATGTGCGGCGCTCGGCAGCTGTGATGTCGCGGGGCAACGAAAATCCCGTTGCACGCTGTGTAACGACGGAAGCGTTCGCAGGAGTCGAAGACGAAGAGCTCAACATTGCTGCGGATTGTACCGAATGCCCCGGAAAACAACAGAACCATTCTTCCCGCGGCTGCGAACCTGCCCTCTCGAACAATTTGATTGCCTGCCCGCCAGGACTTTGTTACGCTCCCGCGCATTCGGGAACCTTGGAGGAACTCCATGGCATTCTGTAAATCGTGTGGTCAGGAAATCGGTACTGCTTCGTTCTGTCCGAAGTGCGGCGCCAGCCAGGGTGCAGTTGCCACACCGGTGGCCGCTGCGGCTTCGCCGACCGAAGGGCTTCAGGAAAATGTTGCTGGGTTGCTCTGTTACATCCTCGGATGGGTCACCGGACTAATTTTTCTCCTGATCGACAAGCGTCCCTTTGTGAAATTCCACGCCGCACAATCGATCGCTATGTCCATCGGCGTAATCGTACTTTACATTGCACTTGCGATTTTTATGGGCGTGCTTCATGTCATGCACATTTTCTTCTTGGGTTTGCTCATCTATCCCATCCTTTGGCTTGCGCTTTTCTTGCTCTGGATTTTCGTGATGTACAAAGCGTACCAACACGAAAAATATAAGCTGCCGATCATCGGGAATCTGGTCGAAGGAGTGGTGAAGTAGGGCGCAGATTTCCACTGCCACAAATTGCTATAGAGCCACCAGGCGAAGGGCAGCTTTGTTTTTACGGATTCGTTCTCCACTTGACTTTCGTTTCCGCTGCCCGCATCGTTAAAGGCTTTGCAAGAGACGGCACCAGCCACCGTCTTACAGAAAGGTCCGAATCCTCCACTCATGACCCGAGTACGACTGTGCTTTCATGACCGCTGCTTTGATGGCACCGCTTCCGCCGCACTCTTCTATCGCTTCTATCGTGAAAGATTCGACGCGAACGCGGAATTCCACTTCACGGGAATGACGCACCGCGCAGTCCAGCCGTGGGAAGACGGCTTGTTTGACGGCAACGAAAACGTGATCGTCGATTTTAAGTATTCCAACTCGCTAAAAGTTACCTGGTGGTTCGATCATCACCAGAGCGCGTTCCTGACGCCTGCCGACGCGGAAAATTTTCGCCGCAATCCGGGACCCCATATGTTCTACAAACCGGAATACAAATCCTGCACCATGCTGATAGCGGATACGGCGCGCGAGAAGTTTGGATTCAATTCTGAACCGCTGAAGGATCTGATTCACTGGGGCGACATCATCGATGGAGCTCAATTTCCCACGGCGGAGTCAGCTGTTGAACTCGTCGAACCCGCGACGCAACTCGCGCTGGTGATCGAAGCGGCGCCCGAAGATGGCGTGCCCGCAAAAATTATTCGTGAACTCGCCTACAAGCCGCTCCCCGAAATGGTTAAATTGCCGATTGTCGCAAAACATCTTGGGCCGCTCCTTGAACGTCACCGGCGTTCGATTGAAATTCTTCGCGAACGCGGCGAAGCTCGCGACGGCGTGATTTTCTTCGATGTCAGCGATCTCGACCTCGAAGGCTATAACAAATTCATTCCGTACTTGCTCCATCCCGAATGTGTTTATTCGATCAGTGTCAGCGCGTCCGCGGTTCGCGCGAAAGTTTCTCTGGGCACCAATCCCTGGAACCTGGCTACCGCCGACCAGAATCTGGCGTCGCTCGCCGAAAAATACGGCGGCGGCGGTCACCAGCGTGTCGCTGCGATTTCTTTCGATCCATCGGATATTGCGCGCGCCAGAGAAGTAGCGCGCGGCCTGGTGGAAGTCCTGCGCAAAGCGCCGAAGTAATCTATGCCACGGTTTCTCTGCTTCGCGCCAAACGCCTCGCAAACGCCTCGCTTGCGTTGTCGCCCCTCGTAGCTTACTCTTAAAAGGTTCTTGGTAGAGGTGCGGAGCTCATGAGTAGCGTGGCCAGCAATTCCGAACAGCTTCGGAGGCCATCGCGAAAGGGAGCGGGTTTCAGGGCTTGTGTTTGCAAGCCAGGATATTCACTCCGCCGAAACGCCGTCTGTAGCTGAACAGCCGAGCGTTGGGGGGCAGGTCCAAGGCCTGTCCACTGTCATTTCGCGCTATGTGTGATGCACTTCGTGCAATACGCTCCGCGCAAATGAAGCGCTATCGAGAGGCAGCGACCCCGAGTTTTCTTCGCGGTTCTCTCTTCTCTTTTTTGCGTTCTCTTCCAATACAACTCTTTCGATGAGGTTCCATGGATCCTTTCGCGCTTACGCGTTCGCTGATCGACATTGAGTCCCTTACCGGCCGTGAGAAAGCCGCAGGCGAATTTCTGTTTGGGACACTTTCGAAACTCGCCGCGCCCAGTGCCGGTGCTGTCGAGCGGATGGAAGTCTCTCCCGATCGTTTCAATGTTCTAGCCACATGGGGAACGCCCGTCGTCACGCTCTCCACTCACATGGACACGGTACCGCCGTTTTTTCCTTCCAGCGAAGATGACGAGTTTATTCGTGGCCGCGGTGCGTGCGATACGAAAGGAATCATCGCGGCGATGATCTCTGCTGCAGAGAATCTGCTCGCCGCGGGCACGCGCAATTTCGGCTTGCTGTTCGTTGTGGGCGAAGAAAAAGATAGCCTCGGAGCTTTGTGCGCGGCTAAAAACCCCCGCGGCTCAAAATTTGTGATCAATGGGGAGCCGACGGAAAACAAACTGGCGCTTGGCTCAAAGGGCGCTCTCCGCTACGTTCTTACCGCGCGCGGGCGTCTTGCTCACTCCGCGTATCCCGAACTCGGCGAATCCGCGATTGAAAAATTACTCGACGTGCTCGCGGATGTTCGCAAACTTTTGCTGCCGCGAGACTCCCTGTTTGGCAAATCGACCTTAAATATCGGCACCATCTCCGGCGGACGCGCGCCGAACGTAATCGCCGATGAAGCACGCGCGGATTTGATGTTTCGTACCGTCGGTGATCCCGAACCAATCCGCGCAGCACTGCGAGCGGCTGTGGATGGCCGCGGCGAATTGGAAGAGATGCTTCATACGCCTGCGCTGCACCTTGAAGCGATGGATGGCTTTGAGAATACCGTCGTTGCGTACACGACAGACATTCCGAACTTTGCAGGCGCATGGGGCAAACCGTTCCTTATTGGCCCGGGCAGCATCCACGTGGCGCATACGGCAGAGGAGCGCATCCCAAAGAAACAACTCCAAGACGCGATTGGAATTTACACGCGCATGGTTCAGCAGCTACTCGC
>QHYO01000094.1 GCA_003224135.1 Acidobacteriota bacterium
CGGCGCCCCGGTTTCCGAGAAATCGGTTGCATTCACGCCCGCTTCTTCCGCCGAACAAAAAGAGATTCGCTATACGTGCCCGATGCATCCCGAGGTGGTGCAATGGGGCCCTGGCACATGTCCAAAATGCGGAATGGCCCTTGAGCCCATGGATATCGTCTCGGAAGAAAGGCCGGATTCCGAGTACGCCTCGATGCGCAGGCGTTTTTGGCTGAGCGCACTTTTTGCCGCTCCTGTGCTCGTTTTGGGCATGCTCGGCGAAAGGCTCGGATTCCATTTGTCCGGAGCTGTTCGGAACTGGGTCGAACTTCTGCTGGCTGCACCAGTTGTGCTCTGGGGAGGCCGTCCATTTTTCGAAAGGTTCTGGTCCTCGCTGGTCAATCGCAGTCCCAACATGTTCACGCTGATTGGGCTGGGGACCGGCGCGGCGTTTCTGGATAGCGTTGTCGCAACTCTTTTCCCGCAGTGGTTCCCCTCGTCGTTTCGCGAAATGGACGGCTCAGTTCCTGTGTATTTTGAAGCGGCCGCCGTCATCACGACGCTGGTGCTACTCGGGCAGGTGCTTGAGCTGCGTGCACGTGCGAAGACATCGTCGGCTATTCGTGCGTTGCTGAAGCTTGCGCCACAGATCGCGCATCGTCTTAAGGACGACGGCAGCGAGCAAGATATTGCGCTCGATCAAGTTCAACCGGGAGATCGTCTTCGTGTCCGTCCGGGCGATCGCGTTCCCGTGGACGGGGTGTTGCTCGAAGGCGCAAGCGCGGTTGACGAATCCATGATTACCGGCGAACCAATGCCGGTCGAAAAATCCGTTAACCACAAACTCATCGGGGGCACGCTCAACACCAGCGGTAGTTTTGTGATGCGCGCCGAGCGTGTCGGAAGCGCGACCACGCTTGCGCAAATCGTGAAGCTGGTGAGTGAAGCGCAACGCAGCCGTGCGCCGATGCAGCGTCTTGCTGACAAGGTCGCCGCCGTTTTTGTTCCTGCCGTGGTGGTCACCGCGATTCTCACATTCGCTGCTTGGGCGCTGATTGGGCCGGAACCGCGGCTGGCGCACGGTCTTGTTAACGCCGTCGCGGTACTCATCATTGCGTGTCCTTGCGCGCTCGGCCTCGCGACGCCGATGTCCATCATGGTTGCGGTGGGCAAGGGCACGGGAGCTGGGGTGCTTGTGCGCAACGCTGAAGCGCTCGAAAAACTTGCTGCGGTAGACACTCTTGTCGTGGACAAAACTGGCACACTCACTGAAGGCAAGCCCGCCGTGGCCTCGGTCGCCGTGCTCGAAGGAAGCGGTTTTACGAAGGACGGACTGTTGTGCCTCGCGGCAAGCGTTGAACGTTTCAGTGAGCATCCGCTTGCACGCGCAATCGTTCGTACCGCGGAAGAAAAGAAAATGCAACTGGCGGAAGCCAAGGATTTTCGCGCCACGTTTGGAGGTGGCGTCGAAGGCCAGGTAAACGGCGACTTGATCTATGTCGGCACGGCAAAGTTTCTCCAAGAACACGGCGTGCCGGAGCCTGCCGCCTCCGAAGGGCAGCCTCGCAACCTCAGTATCGGGGTCGGTGGCTTAGCATCCCTAACTTCCGTCTTCGTCGCTGTAAACGACAAAATCATAGGAGTGATCGGCCTAGCCGACCCGATGAAGGAAACGGCTGCCCAAGCCGTCTCTGCATTGCGTCAAGAGGGAATCCGCCTCGTCTTATTAACCGGTGATCACCAAGGATCCGCGACACACATTGCAAAAGAATTGCGGATCGATGAAGTCCACACGGACGTTTCACCCGCACAAAAGGCAGAGATCGTGGGCAGAATCAAACGCGACGGTCACATCGTTGCGATGGCCGGTGACGGAGTAAATGATGCACCCGCGCTCGCCGCCGCCGACGTCGGCATCGCGATGGGCACGGGCACCGACGTCGCGATCGAAAGCGCAGGGATCACCTTGTTGAAAGGAGATTTGCGCGGAATCGTTCGGGCGCGCAGGCTGAGCCGGGCTACGATTCGCAACATCAAGCAGAATCTGCTCTTCGCGTTTCTCTATAACGCACTCGGAATTCCCATCGCGGCCGGAGCACTGTATCCATTCCTCGGCTGGCTTTTGAGTCCAATGCTGGCCAGCGCCGCCATGAGCTTCAGCTCTGTCTCCGTCATCGCCAACGCGCTGCGGCTTCGTTCGCTCAAGCTCTAACAGAGTATTCCCGTGCGTCGTAAAACTTCAGTTACTTCCCAGATTTCAGAAACGTGCCCTTCTCCAAATCCCGGAAGGCCTGCTGCAACTGTTCCTGCGTATTCATAACGATTGGGCCGTACCATGCCACCGGCTCTTCCAGCGGTTTGCCCGAGACGAGTAGAAAGCGAATGCCGTCGTCGCCCGCTTGCACGACTACTTCATCGCCGCGGTCGAATAGCACGAGCGAACGATTGTCCGCCGCTAACGGAGGAGTCGTATCGGCCCAGCCGACCGGCTCCGTGGGAACCGCCAACGGGCCGGACGCGTTGCAAAATTTACCGCCGCCTGCAAATACGTATGCAAACGCGTGCCGCGTGGTTCCCACTGGCAACGCCTTCCTGCGGCCGGGTGCAATTGAAATATCGAGGTACACAGGATCGGCCGCGATGCCATCGACCGGACCGCTCTTGCCCCAGAAACTTCCGCAGATCACGCGAGCGTGGGTTCCGTCATCGTCGGTAATTTCGGGAATGTCGAGTGATTTCACTTCCTGGTATCGCGGCGGAGTCATTTTCAGCGACGATGGCAGATTCGCCCACAACTGAAAGCCGTGCATGCGTCCCGCTGCGTCGCCCTTCGGCATCTCCTGGTGAATGATTCCGCTGCCTGCTGTCATCCACTGCACATCGCCAGGGGAAATCGCGCCCTGATTGCCGATGCTGTCGCCGTGCTCCACTGTTCCTGCCAACACGTAGGTGATCGTTTCGATGCCACGGTGCGGATGCCACGGAAATCCCGCGAGATAATCCTCTGGCACATCGTTGCGGAAATCGTCCAACAGTAGGAAGGGATCAAACTCCGTCGTATTTCCAAATCCAAACGCGCGTCGCAGATGAACTCCCGCGCCTTCCGTGGTTGGCTTCGCTTTGATCAGCCGCTTTACCGGTCGAATCGACATGTCCGCCTCCTTGGCCCAGCCGCGCTGCCATCAGGAAAAGGTAACACCATGCGCCGACCATTGCAGCTCGCGGCAGTATCTCCCGCCCGCGCGGTTCCGTTGTACAATCCCTCGGCTTCGCAAGAACTTCTTACCGCAGGTGGAGGATCGCGCATGATCATCGCCATTAGCCGCCGAGCTGGTTATCAGTTTCTGGTTTGCTTATTCATCTCGACTTTCGTGGTCGTCGCGCAGGAACTGCCTTCCGCCAAGCCGGAAAGTGTGGGCCTGTCTTCGGAGCGTCTCGAACGGATCGCTTCGAAAGTTCAGCAGGAGATCGACCATAAGCGAATTGCCGGAGCCGTGACACTGGAAGCACGCCACGGCAAAGTTGCATGGTTCAAGGCGCAAGGTGCGCTCGACCGCGAAGCGAATAAGCCCATGCGCGATGATGCGCTCTTCCGAATCTGCTCGATGACAAAGCCCATCACGAGTCTTGCGGTGATGATGTTGTATGAAGAAGGAAGATTTCTTTTAGAAGATCCTATTTCAAAATATCTGCCGGAGTTTAAGAATCCCAAGGTGCTCGTCAAACCAGCGACCGGTGAGCCTTACACAATTCCCGCCGCTCGTGAAATCACGATTCGAGACCTTCTGACGCATACTTCCGGTCTTACCTACAATTGGAATGAAGATCTGGGCGAACGCTATAAAGCAGCGAACGTGGCACACGGCCTGCTGCCGTACGACGGCACGATCGAAGATAACGTCAAGCGACTGGCGGGAGTTCCGCTGCTCTTCAGCCCCGGCACGCGGTGGGAATACGGTCTGAGCATCGACGTTCTTGGCCGTCTCGTGGAAGTCGTCTCTGGGATGCCGCTCGATCAGTTTTTCCGGACACGCATCTTTGAGCCGCTTGGAATGAAGGACACGTACTTCTTTCCACCGGAGAACAAACTGGACCGTCTTGCAGTCGCTTACACCTACTATCCGGAAAAAGGACTCCAACGTTTTCCCGACACGCCCATTACGGAAGGCCCCACGAGTTATTCGGCTGATTATCCGTATCGCGGTCCGAAGAGACTTTTTTCGGGTGGCGGTGGTCTGAGCTCGACCGCCGCCGATTACTTGCGCTTCTGCCAGCTGATGCTGCAGGGAGGGAAATTCGGCGACCTGCGTCTGCTGAGCCGCAAATCCGTGGAGCTGATGACTCACGACCAGTTGGGAAAAATTAGCGCAGATCAGGCGTTCGGCCTGGGTTTTGGCATTGTAGGCGTGAAGATGCCGCTCCACGAACTTGGCTCAAGCGGAGAGTTCAATTGGGGAGGCTTTTTCTATACGGCGTTCTCTATTGATCCGAAAGAAGACATGATCGTGATCTTTATGGCGCAGCTTCACCCAACGGGTGGACTGATGCTTGACGGCCAGGTTCATGAGTTGGCCTACCAGGCGATTGTCGATTAGCGCGCATTCATAGCAATTAGTACTGCTCGGATCGATGCCTGTGTCGTTTGAAGTCACCTATTGCATTCCCATAGGACATGTGGCACGGTGCTGTTCGATCCCCAAGGGACAAGGGAGACTTCACATCGTGGGCGACAAGAAGGATGTTTGGCAGGGCACTCTGGCGCTCATGGTTCTTAAAACGCTCGAAGCGCTCGGCCCGCTCCACGGCTACGGTATCGCTCGTCGCATTGAGCAAACCAGGGGCGATCTCCTATCCGTTAACTACGGCACGCTCTATCCCGCGCTGTTGAAGCTCGAACAGGAAGGCTACATCGCTTCGGAGTGGGGCGTCTCGGACAATAATCGCAAGGCGAAGTATTACAAGCTCACGCGTGCAGGCGGCAAGCAACTCGAAAGGGAAGCACGCGATTGGCAGCAGACTACTGCGATCCTCGCGCGATTTCTCGCTTCGAAAGAGCGAGCCTGATGAAACGGATCCACAGCTGGTGGACGCGCCTGCGTGGCTTGTTCCGCAAGGAACAACTGGATCGCGAATTGGATGCCGAGATGGCGAGCCATCTCGAGATGCACATCGCGGACAATCTCCGCGCTGGCATGACACAGGAAGCGGCGCGCCGCGATGCCCTCCTCAAACTTGGCGGAGTCGAACAAACCAAGGAATCTGTTCGCGATCGTCGCGGCATCTTGTTTCTTGAAACCTTGCTTCAGGATTTCCGTTATGCCCTGCGTTCACTTGTGAAGAATCGAGGTCTCTCTTTTGTCGCTATTTTCGCGCTTGCACTGGGCATCGGCGCGACCACAGTGATGTTCAGTGCTGTCTACAACGTTTTCTTCGATCCGCTGCCCTATAAGAACTTCAGCCGTTATGTAGTATTTAGAATTCAGAATCTCGCCAACGTCGGAGGATGGAAGGGACGTGATTTTTTTTCGCTAGAGGAAGTCCGCGCCTTCCGGGAACAAAATCATGTGTTCGAAGATGTAGTCGTTCACAACGGCTACCGCCTCCTGTACGACAATGGCAAATACATTCACCACTGGCCGAGAGGGGAGGAGGTAACGACCAACACGTTTGAATTTTTGGGAGTGCCTCCGCTCCTCGGCCGCACGTTTTCGGAAGAAGATAGCCGTCCAGCCGCTCCACCGGTGTTCATCATGAACTACCGCCTCTGGCAAAGTGAATTCGCAGGTGATCCAAAGATCCTCAATACGGTCTTCATACTGGATGGAAAGCCGCGAACTCTTGTCGGAATCATGCCTCAGCGATTCAACTTTTTTGGTGCGAGCTTCTGGCTCCCGATGAGTGACAGCAACGCCGCAGGCTCCGTCGTGGGACGTCTCAAGCCGGGCGTGAGCTTCGCAACTGCCGGAGCTGACCTCAATGCAATTGCCCACCAACTGCAGAAAGAGAATCCCCAAGGAATATTCCCCGATAAATTCTCGATCGTGCCTGAAACACTGCTTGACAGTTTCATCGGAGGCTTCAGAAAGACGCTCTATGCTTTGCTGGCCGCTGTACTGTTACTGCTCCTAATTGCCTGCAGCAATGTCGCAAATCTGCTGTTGCTGCGCGCTACTGTGCGCGAACGGGAAATCGTCATGCGAGCGACGCTGGGTGCAAGCCGCTTGCGACTCATACGGCAACTGCTTGCGGAGAGCTTTGTGCTCGCTGCAGTTGCCTCCGTCGCCGGCTGTGTGTTGGCATACTTTGCTTTGAAAGGCGTTGTGGCGCTGATTCCCGAGGGAACCCTCCCGGAGGAAGTCCTGATTCGCATGAACGTGCCTGTTCTTTTCGCAGCCTTGGGACTCACTCTTTTGACGACGGTCTTAAGTGGTCTTGCTCCGGCTCTTCATATCATGAGCGGCGATCTGCAGTCGCGGCTCACTAGCAGCGGCAAAAATATCGAGGGAAATGTTCGTCATGGCAAACTGCGTTCGAGCCTGGTGATCGGCGAAGTGGCGTTGTCTATCGTCGTGTTGATCAGTGCTGGCCTGCTGATGCGCAGCTTTTTCATCCTCACGCATGCGGATTTCGGATTCGATCCTCAAAATGTTCTTTATTTTCGCCTCGCTCTACCCAAGGCTTATAACACCAATATCGACGTCACCAGAGAAAAGAAAAATGCGCTGACGCGTCAAGTCCTCGCGCGAATGCAAGGTCTTCCGGGCGTGACCACCGTTTCCGAATCGATGCTTGAGCCGCCGCTCAGGTACGACTGGAGCGACACCATCATTCCGGGGAAGCCTCACACCGAACGTTGGGAGACTCGCTTTGAAGTTTGTAGTGAAGGCTACTTCCAAATACTCGGGCTTCCGTTACTTCACGGCAGGCTCTTCTCGGAAGACGACGTGAACGCGAATCGGCACGTAATGGTGGTGAACGAAAGGTTTTCTCGTCAATATTTTCCCAACGAAGAGCCTATCGGCCACAAGGTCAAACTGGAGGTCCTCGACCGCCCTTTCCTGGATGCGCCCCATGATACCTATTTCGAAATCGTCGGCATTGTCCCCGACTACAAGACACTCGGCGACGATGGCAGGTCGTGGCGCGCTTTTCCCCAAACTTTCATCCCTTATAGCGTCCAGGGATTCAGCCATCGAACTTACATGGCCAGGACTTTCGCGGACCCTAAAGTGCTGTTGAAAAATATACAGCAAGAAGTACGGGCGATTGATCCCAGCGTGGAGATTGAGACATCCGGAACGCTCACGGCATCCTTACATGAATTTTACCGGCGGCCACAATTCGAACTGTTCACGCTAGGGTCATTCGCCTTCATTGGTCTGGTGCTCGTTGTGGTCGGAATCTTTGGTGTGATGGCTTACACCGTCTCGCGCCAGACCCACGAGATTGGTATTCGCGTGGCCCTCGGCGCGCAGCGGAGAGACATTCTGAGTATGGTCTTCGTGAAGAGCCTGGGAATCATCGCTGCGGGCGTGGCCATCGGTCTATTGGCCAGTTACGAATCTTCACGGTTCCTGGCCAGCGAAGTGTCTGGCGTCTCGATTTCGGATCCGTCGACATACGGTGTCGTCAGCTTCATTGTTGTTGCCGTCGGTCTATTGGCCTGTTATCTGCCCGCACGACGCGCTACGCGCGTTGATCCCATGATTGCTTTGCGGTACGAGTGAAATGATGATGCCCATTCTTCGAGCATGGTCTCTACGCCTGCGCAGCATGTTTCGCAAGGACCAGTTGGATCGCGAATTAGATGCCGAGTTCGCGAGCCATCTCGAGCTGCACATCGCGGACAATCTCCGCGCTGGTATGACGCAGGAAGCTGCACAGCGCGATGCCCTCCTCAAACTTGGTGGAGTCGAACAAACCAAGGAATCGGTTCGCGATCGCCGCGGCATTCCATTCCTGGAAATTCTGCGTCAGGATCTCCGTTACGCGTTTCGCACTCTGCGCAAAGATCGCGGCTTCACCGCAATCGCCGTTCTGATTCTTGCGCTTGGCATCGGTGCCAACATCGTGGTCTTCAGCGTAGTCAACGCGATCCTGCTGCGCCCGTTGCCATTTCCGGATTCCGAGCGGCTCGCCTGGTTTACGGCCAATCACGGCAAGGGCGGACTTTCCGCGGTCACCTACAACGTGGGGTCGTATGAGGAATTTCGCCGACACAACCAGTCGTTCGAGGAAGTCACTGCCTATCAGGCGTTCTGGGGAAGCTCCGAATACAATATGACGGGTCACGGTGATCCGCAAAACGTGCAGGCTGTGATGGTCGCCGACAATTTCTTTCACACGTTAAGAGTGCAACCCATTCTTGGTCGGACCTTTCTTCCCGCCGAATGCATAAAAGGCGCAGCGCCAACGGCGATGCTCGGCAATGCCTTCTGGCGCCGACAGTTCGCTGGCGACACAAATATCGTTGGCAAAACCATTACGCTCGATAAGCAGGTGGCGACGGTCATCGGTGTTCTGCCGGCCTCTTTTGACTTTGCATCTATTTTCTCGCCCGGCCTGCAAGCGGATATTTTCATCCCCGGCTATATGGATGAACTGCGCGCAGGCACAAACAGAGGCCAATGTTCTACTCCCGCAACTCAAAGCAGCGCATCCAGAATGGTTCACGGAATATTCCGCGGACATCTCTTCCCTCAAGGACTACGTCAGCGGCAAACTTCGTCGTTCCTTGTTCGTTCTTTGGGCCGCTGTAGGCCTGATTCTCCTGATTGTCTGCGTGAACCTTTCTAATTTTCTTCTCGCGCGCATGGCTTCTCGCAGCAAGGAGTTCGCCGTGCGCGGTGCACTCGGTGCCAGCCGCGGCCGGCTAATTCGCCAGCTCCTCACTGAAAGCCTCGTGCTTTCCACGGGCGGCGCGGTTTTGGGAGTTGCGCTTGCGTTTGCGGTCGACGCTTACCTGGCTCATCAAGGATCGCTCCTCCTCCCCTTGCTCAGCAGCATTCGCGTCGATGGCGAAGTGCTTGCCTGGACGCTGCTGATCACTCTCGTTGCCGGCATTCTATTTGGACTTGCCCCTGGATTTATTCTTTCGCGCTCTAACGTTCAGGAAGCCCTCAAGGACGCGGGCCGCGGCCTCAGTGAGGGCCGAAAGCACGATCGCCTGCGCGCGACGATGGTTGTTTCCGAGATCGCTCTAGCTTGTGTTCTCCTTATCGGAGCCGGGCTTTTGCTGCGCAGTTTTCTTCGCGTCCTCGATGTCGATCTCGGCTTCCAGCCAAGTCATGCCTCTGCCCTAACGATTAACTATGACGATGGAGGCGATGGCGTTAAACGTGGTGCTATCCTTCAGGAAATTCTTTCCGAGGTAAAAGAGCTTCCCGGCGTCGAAGCCGCCGGCGTCGCCGACATGTTACCGCTCGATCGAAACCGAAGCTGGGGTCTGTTGAATGTGGCACGCGCATACCCGCGAGACGAAGATCTCAGCGCAATCGTTCGCATCGTCACGCCGGGCTATCTCGATGCCATCGGGATCCGCGTGATCGAAGGGCGCGATTTTTCCTGGCAGGACGCCAGCAACAAGGAACCCGGAGTCATTATCAACGAATCCGCGGCGCGTCGTCATTGGCCGGGCGAAAGCCCCATTGGCAGGCTCGCTCGCGGCATGAGCAAGGACGCCAGCCGTGTGATTGGAGTCGTGTCTGACGTCCGCGTGAGCAGTCTCGAAGGTTCCACGGGAGCGGAAATGTATATTCTTGCGACGAACGCGACTCCCGAAGGTTCACAACTTGTGGTGCGTTCAAACCTTCCGCCGGATGTGCTGACCGCCGAAATCATTCCCACGCTTCGCAATCTAAATCCCGCGCAGCCTGCCACGGCCTTCCGCCCAGTACAAACGCTCGTCGATCATGCCGTTTCACCACGCCGTTTCTTCGTGCTCCTCGTCAGTCTCTTTGCCGCGCTCGGACTCGTGCTCGCCGCTCTCGGTATCTACGGAGTCATCTCGTATTCCGTGACCCGCCAAACCCAGGAAATTGGCATCCGTTTGGCGCTCGGCGCCACGCCCGCGTCTGTTCAAATTCGTGTTCTCTCCCGAACCATGCGGCTCGCTCTTGTAGGAGTCGCTGTCGGCGTTGGCGCTTCCTTTGCTGCCTCTAGAGTGATTGCTTCGCTCCTCTTCAAAACGGAACCGACCGATCCAACAACCTTTGTGGGCGTGTTGATCCTCCTGCTCACCGTTGCCGTACTTGCGGGCTACGTGCCCGCGCTTCGCGCCACACGCATCGATCCAATTACCCCTTGCGATACGAATGAGGCAGAAAATCGTCGGAAACCTTTCCAGCTGACAGGCATCTGACACTTAGACAAAAACGGCGTTACAATGATGAAATCGAACAGGAAGGAATCTCAATGACTGAACTCGCTACTTTTGCCGCTGGCTGTTTCTGGGGAGTGGAAGTGAAGTTTCGGATGATTCCCGGAGTTGTGGATGCGGCCGTCGGTTATAGCAATGGCCGCACCGAAAATCCCACGTACAAGGATGTCTGCACCGACGAAACTGGCCATGCGGAAGTTGTGCAGGTAACTTTTGATCCGGAGAAAGTGAGCTACGAAACGCTCGTCGAAGCGTTCTGGCACATGCACGATCCGACGCAAGTAAATCGCCAGGGACCGGACTTCGGCGCGCAGTATCGCACGGCGATTTTCACGCACTCGCCGGAACAGGAAGCCATCGCGAAAAAATCTAAGGCAGATCTCGAAGCCAGCAAGAAGTTTCAACGCCCGATTGCGACGGAAATCACCCCTGCCGGCAAGTTCTATCGCGCGGAAGAATATCACCAGCGGTACCTCGAGAAGCGCGGCATGGCGAGTTGCCATATCTAGGCCAAGTCGCGCAGAGGATGTGCAGAAATCCGCGGCGCGTCCGGGAAATTTCCGGCGCGCCGCAACTTTAGTCGGCAGTGATTCGCGGTGAACGAATGTCGCAGACTTTAGCAGGCACCGGGTTTGGCGTGGCCGATGGATATATCTTGACGCTTTCACGCTTGATTCAGATGGACCACGTGCGACGATTGTGATCCTGCAAAATTAGATCTTCCTCGAATCACTGCAACGGTCACTCCATAACGGTATTCGTCCTTGACTAGGATTCCTTAGTATAAGAGAATTACGTCCACTTTGCGATAAGACCTAGCTTTGGATGCGGACCCGTGTTTTTCAGAACAAAGAGGAACTCGATGGGCATCTTGCGTCGGTTCGATCGTCCCGCCTTCCTTTCTGATTTTAGGGATATCGCAGGACTCGACGCATGGCATCAAGCGGTTTCGAATTGGTTTGATTCTTCGACAGACAGCGATCGTTCACTCGTTTCCGATGGCAAGTTTCAATTTACAACCCCACACACTTCGATCCTGGAGGTGCGGTCGTTGAACAAGCGGTCACGTGGAATGGCCAAAGTAGATCCACGAAGAGTCAAAGGTTAGCTGTTTTGAGGCTGTCACAGGAAATCGACGCAATAGAGAGGAGCTGAATCACGATGATCCAGTGAGACTAAAAACTTAAGGTCGCTGAACGCGCCAAATTTCGCGACGACAAACAGAGGGAAGTCGCTATTGCTTGCGAGCAGGCTTGCTAAGCATTTGAGGCTCGACATTCTCGACACCCGGAATGACGGATAGTTTGTCAAGCGCAGCAAGAGAAGAGGCGATTGAAGACGAAATTGCACGCAACCAGCCGGCGTTTGGTGCGTAGGAGAGAGTTTGAGCAATTTCGTACCCAGCCTTCCGAAACTGTTCGGCAAAGTCCTCTATCTTCTTATTTCCGGCGGATCGAACGAACACTCTACCAGTAGGTACTGCTAGCGTGCCTCCCTGCCGGAGGGCGTATACAGGAGTAGTTTCGGACGCGCTCGAACCGACCTCGTTAAAGTGATCTATCGGAAAAACGGCAATCTTCTCCGGACCGAACTCTAACGTTGCCTCAGCCGCGTCGCCTCCCTCTGAGCCGTGGACAGCAAAGTGGGTGTCGACACGTTCGTATTTTTGCTGAGGGTTTCTGCTACTCGCGAGAACCATCTTTGGGAAATCGGTCAGATTCGCGGACACACGGTTCATTTCAAGCTTCATTGTACTAGTGAAAAGCAGCCTTTGCTATATCCGTTTGGAGGTAAGGTATGGGATTTACGTTTCGTTACGGCGGTAAAGAGGGGAAGTCGTACGAGCTTCAACCAAGCAAGGACACGATCGTCGTAGGGACTCAAAACAACCATCTTGCCACACATATCCCGCTGTCACCTAGAGCACGCGGCGCCTTGGATCGCCTAGTTCCCGTCATGGATGTGAGCCCGGTGGGCATTCAACTATTCGCGGCGCGGCACCGAGAGCCACTTGCGTGGGTGCATCGAGCACGAGCGCTCCTCAATCGTGAACACGAACTGCGTTTCGCAGGAATGGCGCTGCGAGATCCAAAGTCCGGAGCTCCTGTAGTCTATAGCGAGAACGCATTTGTGAAATTCCGCGACGGCTTGAGTAGGCGGGATTGCGAGAAGCTGCTGAAGCGCCACAAACTCTCGGTCAAGCGAGAGTTGGCGTATGGTGGTTTGGCGTTTTTCGTAGGCGCCCCAGAAGGAACGGGCACAGAGATATTCAGTATCACATCGCGTCTCCTGGAAGAGGATAACGTCGAGTTGTGCCACCCAGAGCTGTTGAGAAAGATGTCGTATAGGCAGGCCTTCCCGGAACAATGGCACTTGAAACAAACTACCATTAATCAGCGGCGAATCAATCAGCACGCGAACGTTGAGGCGGCTTGGGTAGCATCGGATGGTGGAGACGTAACGATAGCGGTCATAGATGACGGGTTTGACCTGCGTCACGAAGAATTTCAAAGCCAGGGCAAGATTGTTTCTCCTAAGGACGTGACGCGTAACACGAACGATCCTTCACCAGGGGCCGGGGACCGGCACGGTCATGCATGCGCAGGGGTGGCTTGCGCCGATGGCTCGCATGGAGCTTCCGGTGTAGCCCCAAGGGCTAGACTCATGCCTATTCGCTTGGCATCGGCGCTCGGCTCACAAGACGAAGCTGACGCGTTTGTTTGGGCCGCAGATCACGGAGCGGATGTCATCACGTGTAGTTGGGGACCGCAAGATGGAAAGTGGTGGGATGCGTCCGATCCTTTGCATCAGGAAGTAGTGCCTCTTCCAGACAGTACGAGATTGGCGATCGACCATGCCCTCAACCGTGGTCGTGGAGGGAAGGGTTGCGTCATTGTCTGGGCGGCCGGCAACGGCAACGAGAGCGCGGACAATGACGGGTATGCTTCCAACCCTAACGTCATTGCTGTGGCAGC
>QHYO01000095.1 GCA_003224135.1 Acidobacteriota bacterium
GTGCGCCTCCGCATCCTGGAGTATCTGCACGCTACGCTTGGGGAGAAGTACCGGCCAAACGCCTTGCTCAAGAAGCTGGTGGCAGAAGGGCGCTTGGGTCGCAAGACGGGTCGCGGCGTTTACGATTACCCTAAGGAACCGGAAAAATCGTAACATCTGCGAAATCCACCTTGCGGGCTGCGTACCGGATCCTCGTAAGTAGTCAAGTGTGATATAACGAGCGAGTTATAGATAAACTGCGGTTCTTCGTAGCGACTGTCGGACTCCGGGCCCTGCAAGACGCTGTCGGAGGTAAAATCATGAACGTTCCCGGTGCGAGCCGCCTCATTTCATCCGATGCATCGCAAGGTTCTTCGGCCTTTGCCCTTCCATCGATTATCGCCGCAGATTTTGCCCGTATCGTTGATTGCGCAGGCCGGCCTGTTGCTCTTGCTGCAAAGCGAGGCCAGACCACCTCGTTGAGATGCGAGTGTCACCACGCAAAGAGCATTCACGCGCGCATGTATGCGAATCCAAAGCTGGGCACTTCGTGCAACTATCCCGGTTGCCGGTGCAAGGCCTACAAAGCGGGTTCACCCGCCAAGACTAAAAAATCGAAATGATAGAGTCTTCGCAGTTGCGCTTGGGAATGCTTGCTCGCTTAACGGCTGGTTCTTTTCATTAAGGCTGTGGTTTCTTGAGGTGCGGCCGCCCATCGTCGGCAGCGGGCGGCGCGGGTGCGGTTTCGCCTGCGGGCTTGGCAGTGGAGGCGGCCTGCGCGCCTTCGCTGTACGGTTTTTTCAGATAGCGATCGGCGGTCTCCTGCGCGCTGCCGGTATTGTCATTCGTCTGCTTGGCCTTGCTGTATTCGTTCACCGCGCGTTCACGCTGCCCAAGCAAATCAAAAATCATACCGAGGTAGACATGCCCCCAGACTTCAGTCCATTTCTCCGACGGCTCGGGTACGGATTGCAGCGCTTCGCGGAACGAGTTTGCGGCGGCCTGATAATTCTTCTGATAGAAAAACGCTTCGCCCATGCGAAAATTTGCCAGTGGCCGCCCTGGCTGGACGTTCAAAGCTTTCTGATATTGCTGGATGGCGTCGTAGTAGCGACCGGTCTCGGCAAGTTCTTCGCCGCGTGCAATCGCCGCACGCGCCCGCAGGCCGGCATTGCCTTTGAGAACGACGTTATTCGGATCGATCTTGATCCCGCCGGGCTTCGGCCGCCCAAACGTTTCCACGGTAAAAGTGGATTCGGTTCCAGTCACGTCCACGGTTTTGATTTCCGGATTGCCTTCCGTGTCGATCTTCAATTGAATCGGCATCGAAAAAGTATCCAGCGGCTGCTGGATTTTGCCGACTACCCGAAACCCCTTTGGCGTGCGGTAGACGACGAACTCAAGTTTGAAATCGGGCACGCCGGTTGAATTCAACCATTGCGCGAAAAATCCGGAAAGATTGGGCGGCGCCTGGCCGGGCTTCGTTGCGGCCTGCGTTTGCTGGATGGCCAGTTGTTCGAATTGCGCATTCGTGGCGCTCTTCCCGGCATACGTTGCATAGAAGCTGTGCAGCAGCGATTTGAACGCGACTTCGCCCATCTGCGCGCGCAACATGTGAAACAGCATCGCGCCCTTGTTCATCACCACCGACCGGTAATCGCTGGTGAAGGGAACCAGGCGCGCAGCCTGCGAAATCGGAGCGGCTTCCTCATTCATCAGCGCACCAACGGCGAAGTCGTCTACCGCGCGCAGTCCTGCCTCTTTGCCCGCATTTTGCTCGGCGTACAGGGCTTCTGAATAGCGTGCCAGGCCATCACTGATCCAAACATCGCCGCGCGTTGCGGGCAGCACCAGATTGCCCCACCACTGCGAAGCCACAAGCCGTGCAATCACGCGATCGTTGATTTTAGGTTCCCACGCGCGCTGTGATAATACGAGCAAGCCCGGCCCGGAGAACTCCCGCAGGCTGCCGTCTGGAATTTGCACGACGGTGAATTGCGGATCAGGTGGGAGCGAGCCAAACAAATCCGAAAACGCATTCACGGAACGGGCCACGGAATTCGCAAAATCTCCCGCGCCGGCTGACGCCGAGTGGGGACCGTAGATGTTTACACTCAGTCCCTCAGACTGTTTCGCGCTTAGTTCGAGCGGCCCAGCGACAAACGAGCCATTGGGCGCGGCGTTCGGGCATTCGAAGACATACAAGAGTCGCCCGCCTTCAGCGGCCGACTTTGCCGCGACGCGCGAAGGCGAAAGCGATTTGCCCGTCCCTGCGACCGCAAACGTTTCCGGCACCGTTAAGCGAAATGTTCGCGTGTATCGATTCGTGGGATAAGCAGTCAGCGGAAACCACCGCGCGGGGAGCAACAGGTACGCGCCATCTTTATAGATCGAAGCGAGGCGTACTCCTGGCACCGGGCTGTTGTCTTCGTTTGCGAGCGGGCCAGTGTAGGTAAAACTGAGCGTCACAGTGGAATTTGCCGTTGCAGCGGACGGCAGATTTACGTTCAGGAGCAACGGATTCAGGCCGTCGCGTTCGAAGCTCAGCGCCTTGCCCGCGGCGTTCTTGACTTCGCTCACGTTCAGATTGGGGTGAAGCTCGACGCGTACCACACTGGAAACTTCCGACGCGCGGAAATCCACTTTGGCGACCGCTGAAAGAGATTGATTCGAAGGGTCGAGAGTTGCGCTAACGTCATAGTGCTCCGCTAAAAATGGCAGCTGTGCGACGTCCTGTGCCTGTTGTGCGGGCGTTATGAGGGGCAGCAGCAGAGAGCTCGAAAACACCAGCGGAAGCAGCAGGCAGGACAGAGGGGACGATTTACTGAAAAGGGCCATCGGTTCCAGTTCCTTTGGGAGCGACCACGAGACTCCCTCTATAGGATAGCAGCGGGTCAAGAAGCGTTGCCAGACGACATGACGAGCAAGGCGTTAATCGCCTCCGCGGCTCGCTCGACGGCGCCTGGGGGGCCGAGTCTGCGGCGAACTTGGGCAAGTTGCGCCCGCATCCCGGCCGAGGCCGCCGGGTCGCGCAACAGATGCAGTATGTGAGTGGCGACTCTGGTCGGCGTGAAGTCTCCTTGAATCAATTCTGGGACCACTTCGCGCCCTGCGATGAGATTCACCATGATGAAGTGTGTGGTTCGCACGAGCGGCATCGCAAGAATTGCAGTGAGAGGACTCACGCGATAAACCACGACCATGGGTGCATCGAGCAACGCCGCCTCCACGGTGGCCGTTCCGCTGGAAACGATGCTGGCGTCGGCGTGCGCCAGCGCGTCGTACGTCTGGCCTTCCACGACGCGCACCTTCACGTTCTTGGACCAGCCTTGCTTCAGTGATTCCGCGCGTCCCGGCGCAGCGGCAACCACGAATTGTACAGGAGTTTCCGCCTGGATTTTTGCGCTGGCCTCTTGCAGTACCGGCAGATGGCGCGCCAGTTCGGAATCGCGGCTGCCAGGCAGGATCGTCACAAGCTTTCGCGAGAGAT
>QHYO01000629.1 GCA_003224135.1 Acidobacteriota bacterium
AAGGAAAACGTGTCCGTGCCCGCGGCTTCCGGCGAATAGTAAGACGGCAGCGGCACTGGCGGGAGAAGCGAACGCCAGGCCACGGTCGGCGGCCCTGGGTATTGATTTTCAGAGCCCGAGCGAAATATTCGAAGATTCAGAAATAGTAATTAAGGCCGTTCGCTGGCAAACTCAATGCGGAAGGGTCGCGAAGCACGGCGCGAGACTGGGTGAGGGAATGAGTTTAATGTCTGAACGTCGCGGCGCCCGGCGCTACGACTTGTCGCTACCGGTCATGATCCGCATTCCGGCGCATGGTTTTGCCGAAACTCAGAGCGGACGAACGCGCGACATCTCGACGCGGGGCCTCTATTTTGTCATCGATCAAGACGTCCGCGCCGGTTCCGAGCTCGATATCATGCTGACGCTTCGGCCTCGGGGAAGATCGTCCGCGTCGAGTCGCGGCTCGAAGACGGCAATGCGCGTCAAGGCGTCGCCGCCGTCATCGAACGCTACGACATCATGCATGGGGCGGCGACCGCTTAGCTTCCCCCTGAGACAGTGGTTTCTTTCCGTCTGCCGCGCCGAAATCCCATTCAAACGAAGAGCTGCGACGGGAAGTGGAATTCTCCCGTGCGGCACATTCTTTCTCTAACAGAGAACCAACGGGCTATGACACCAGCCCATCAGTACTATAACTATCTCTACCACTCCGCTCTAAATTGCACAGAATAAACTGTTTAGTTCAGTGGACCGGCTACACCAGTCGGACGAGGCCGCGCCCGAGCATGGTTGAAAGAATGCAAATCGTCTCTTGGGGAGATTTCGAGCGTCGAGCGTCATGTCCACAAGAGTCGCCACCAAAATGGCAAGGATCGAGGGTCTACCGCCCGACGAGATCTTGTTTGGCAGTTCGACCGCAATGGAAGAAGTGCGGCAGAAGGCGCTGAAGATTTCGAAGACCAATGTCGCCGTGTTGCTGCTTGGAGAAGGCGGAACAGGTAAGGAGACCCTGGCCCGCTGGCTGCACGCGAACTCCGATTATTCGAGCGGAGAATTTGTCAAAGTGAATTGCGCCGCGATTCCTTCAAGCCTGCTCGAGAGCGAGCTCTTCGGCCATGAAAAAGGGGCATTTACCGGAGCCAACGCGGCGAAGCCGGGAAGGGTTGAGAGGGCGCACCTCGGTACCCTCTTTTTGGACGAAATCGGAGACCTCGACTCCGGCCTGCAAAGCAAGCTCCTGCAACTCCTGCAGGATGGTTTTTTTTCCCGGCTGGGCGATCAAGTCGAGCGAGCCGTCGATACCAGAGTGGTCTGCGCCACCGGGAGAAAGTTAGAAGAGGAAATTGAGGCCGGGCGATTTCGACCGGATCTTTTTTACCGCATCAACGTACTGAAGATAACGATGCCAAGACTGGCCGAGCGGAGCGCGGACATTCCGCAGCTCGCCGAATATTTCCGGAAGCTGCATGCGCGGCAATTCGACAAGGAGTGCGAGCCGTTTCCGCCGGAGCTGCTGAGCTATCTGCGGAATCTGTCGTGGCCGGGAAATCTGCGCGAGCTTTCCAATTGCATCGCGCGCTATATCGTGGTCGGTCCTGAAGGCCTTACGCAGCGAGAAGCGACGCGCGCGCGGCCAAGTTCCTATAGCTATCGAAACAGTTCGCAGGATGCGGTGCCGCTCAAGAAAATCTGCAAAGAGGCGATTCGCGAGATGGAGCGCAACGCGATTATCGAAGCCTTGCGGAGCAATCACTGGAACCGAAGAAAAGCAGCGCAAGACCTGAAGATCAGCTACCGGGCACTGATTTACAAGATCCGCGACGCGGGACTGATCGCGAAGCGACCGAACGCGCAAGAGCGAACCGAGAGCACGACGACGAACGCCTAAGGGTTAATCCTCACCCTCTTAAAAAAGATCGGTTACAAACCAATCTTATAACTAGATCATTAAGCTGACCTTCGAGACAGCACCTGTCCGTCCGAACAGTTCCCAGGCAAAAAATTCCGCGCGAGAAATCACAAGAAAAAGTACGGGTAGAAAGGGATGGTCGCCAGGACAGGAGAACGCCTGTCCCTTAATTGAACCTCAAACCAGTATTTTCTGCGCGCGCCGAAGCCGTAGTCTCCTTCTCGGAACGAAGGGTCGGAGGGGAAGACATGGCAAACGCGAATCTAGCTTCGACAAGCAGGGGATGGAAGTTCGGTGCGGGCACAGCAAGCGGCTGGGGGGTCGCAGCACTGTTTGCAGCAATGGCATGTGGCGGAGCAGTACTGAGCGGTTGTGCGGGGTTAGCGACTCCCTCGAATGCAACTCCGACTCCGCAGGAAGCAGTGCAGATCAGC
>QHYO01000631.1 GCA_003224135.1 Acidobacteriota bacterium
TCCGTCGAAGCGCAACGATTTTCGTTCGGGAAAATTATTCATGAATTCCGATTTCACGCAGGAGGAATGCGTAATCCAGGGCAATCTCACGCAGGTAGTCGTAACGGCCTGAAGCGCCTCCGTGGCCAGCTCCCATATTTATTTTGAAGAGCAGAGCATTTGCGTCCGTCTTCAGCCAGCGAAGTTTTGCAACGTATTTCGTCGGTTCCCAGTACATGACCTGGCTGTCGTTCAAACCGGTCTTGACCAAAATAGCCGGATACGCTTTACGCTCCAGATTTGTGTAGGGGCAATAGCTCTTCATATAGAAATAGTCTTCAGGGACGTGCGGATTGCCCCATTCTTCGTACTCGCCGACCGTGAGCGGCAACGAAGGGTCAAGCATGGTGTTCAGTACATCCACGAACGGGACGTGGCTGATTACAGCGTGAAAAAGGTCCGGAAGCAGATTGGTGACCGCGCCCATCAGCAATCCGCCTGCGCTGCCGCCTTCGATGATCAGCTTTTGGTTATTTGTGTAGCCCGCGGCGATGAGATGTTCGGCGCAGGCGATGAAATCGGTGAAAGTGTTACGTTTGTTATGCAGGCGGGCAGCATCGTGCCAGGGCTTGCCAAGTTCGCCGCCGCCCCGAACGTGCGCGATTGCGTAGATGACACCGCGATTGAGCAAGCTCAGGCGATTCGAACTGAAGTTCACCGGAACAGAGATTCCATAGCTGCCATAACCATAGAGAAGCAGCGGGGCCCTGGCGTCGCGCGGCGTATCTTTTCGATAGACAAGAGAAATCGGAACGCGAGTGCCATCCGCAGCCAGAGCATGCAGGCGTTCGCTTGCGTAGGCCGTCAAAGCGTATCCGCCGAGTACCGGCTGCTGCTTGCGCAGTGTGCTTTGTCTCGTCGTGAAATCGAAATCAAAGACCGATCGAGGCGTGATGAAAGATTCATACGAATACCGGAAGTGCGTCTGATCGAATTCCGGATTTGATCCTGGCGCGGCGCTGTACGCAGGTTCGTCAAATGCAATGCGATAGGAGGCGGCGAGCGGTTCTTTAGAGCGTGCGGGGAGAGGAATCACCCGCAGAAACGGAAGACCGCCTTCTCGTTCGAACATAACAAGCTGCGAATGGAACGGCTCGACCGCCGAAAGCATGACGTTGGGACGGTTCGAGACAAGCTCTTGCCAATTCGCCCGCTGAGGATCTTCAACAGGCGCCGTAACGAGCCGGAACGTGCGTCCGCCTGAATTCGTTCGGATTAGAAACACGTTTGACGCGGATGAACCGGCTTCAAGGGCGTCCAAGCGGGGATGATGTTCCGCATAGTACTCGTGTGCATCTTCGCGGGGCACAATCAGGCGAAACTCACCAGCCGCATTTCCAGCCGGTAAAAAGCGGACCTCGCTCGTCGTGTGGCTGGCTGCGAGAAGAATCAAATACGCACCGCTGCGCGTACGCTCGATTTCGATGCGAAAACGTTCGTCCATCTCTTCGAAGAGCAGCGGATCGGCGGCGGTTTCTCCCAGTGTGTGGCGATACAGCCGGTGCGAGCGCTTGGTCACTTCATCCTCGACTGTGTAGAAAAGGGTGCGGCTATCACTGGCCCATACGGCGCTGGTCACGCGCTCGGCACGAAAAGGCAGAGTGTCCTCTGATTGCAAGTCCTTAATCTGCAGGGTGTACTGCCGGAAGCCGGTGGTATCGGTCGAATAGGCAAGCAGCCGATTGTCGTCGCTGACTTGAAACACACCCAGCCCCAAAAAACTGTAGCCTTCCGCCAGAGCGTTCAGGTCAAGCAGCAGCTCCTCAGCGGCGTTCTCGTCTTTGCGTTGACGAAAGTGAAGCGGGTACTGCTTACCTTCTTCCGTCTTCGTGAAGTAAAGATACCCGCGCAGTCGATAAGGCACACTGAGGTCGGTCTGCTGAATGCGGGACAGCATCTCCTGATAGAGCTGCTCCTGAAAAGCCTCGGTCGGTTGCAGGACGGATTTGGTATACGCGTTTTCGGCTTCCAGATGCTGAATGACCTCGGGGTTCTCTTTTTCGCGAAGCCAGAAATAGTCGTCCAGACGGACGTCTCCGTGGATTCGGTCCTCAACGGGCTTTCGGGGAGCGACAGGAGGTTGCGGACGCGAATTCACGTCAGTCGCAACCTCTGCCGGAAAGATAGATTCGTTCATTTCTTTTGGTTCCATGTTTCAGTTTTGAGTGTAGCCGGTGACTGGGTTCGCCGCCGAAGACAATTGGAGCGTGTTGGTTATACTAGCGGAAGTCAGGCGACGGCAAAAGCGGGTCGGCGGCGAGAGTAGTGCGTGGGAAGGGGAACGATGACGAAAGAGATCGAAATCAAGCTGCCTGTGCGCGATATGAAGGCGGTTGAGCGAAAGATTAAGAAGCTTGGAGGGAAGTCCATCGGTTCCGGAAGCGGCCGCGTTCACGAATTCAACGTCATCTTCGACACGCCTGACGGCGGCCTGGCGAAACACGGTCAGTTGCTGCGGATTCGAACGGAGACGCCGCAAGGATCGGGCAAGAAGGCCGCTCCTTCTCGCGTGATCCTCACCTTTAAACAGCCATCCGTGCGAGGCGTGGATGAAGAGGGCGACCGGTTCAAGGTTCGGGAAGAAACTGAGGTCGAGGTCGTAGAGGCCGGGCCCCTTGGCAAAATTTTCGAAGGACTGGGCTTGCGCGGCTGGTTCTCCTATGAAAAGTATCGAACAACCTGGAAGCTGGGAGCATCGCAGCGCTGGGCGAAGGATTTGCTGATTGAACTGGATGAGACGCCGGCCGGCGCTTTCGTTGAGTTAGAAGGGCCGCCCGAGGCGATCGACAAAGCAGCTGCCGCGCTTGGCTATTCGAGAAAAGATTATCTGCTGAAGAACTATCTGGCCCTGTATGCAGAAGACTGCAAGCGCCGTGGTGTCGCTCCGGGAAACATGCTGTTCACTTCTGGAAAAACGAAGTAACCGAAGACGTCATTTGCCAAAAATGACAAAAAAGTTCGCCTAAGTGCCGCTTTTTTCTTGACATACTTCACCAAGCGGCTTATCACTACGCTCGGAGTCATTTTTTCGATGAACTCGCCCAAGGAACCCGAACCTGGTCCCGATCGTCGCGCACAGAGGTGCGGATCGGGACACGAAGCAGGACGGATTTTGAGGATCGACCTTCCCAAACGCGAGGGGTACGTCCGAGGAGTGGTGCGGGGGGAGTTCATCGGCGGCTAGGGCACAGATCATTGAAGCGGTAGCGCCCGCGGCCGAACGATTCCGGCACGCGGGCTTTTTTTATGGCCCGAGGAATGAGGCAAGCCATGCTTTATGCAACAGAACTGATGGGAGCAAAGACCTACGATGTCCAGGGCAATTATGTCGGCAAGATTCGCGAGTTTTTTATCGAGCCTGCGGACCAGCCGAACCGTATAGCGCACTATTTGTTGTCGCGCGGCAGTTTTCAGCCCCTGGTAGCTCGTCACGACCAGGTGGCATCGGTTGCGCCTGGCAATGTGCGGCTTAACGTGAATGAACGGTCGCTTGAACCTTACGAACCCAACGAAGCCTGGCTCGCTGTTCAGAAGGATCTGCTGGATCAGCAAATTATTGATACCAGCGGCCGTAAAGTGGTTCGCGTACGGTTCGATCGAACTGCGCGTTACCCAGGTGGACGTTGGCTTGCCCGGCGCGGTTCGAAGGCTATTCCAGGGGATCGCGCCACAAAAGTTCATTCGCAAGGTGCAGGGACAGTTTCCGCCGCGCTCCATCCGATGGGAGTTTGTGAACCTGGTCGAATCGGACCCACTGCGCCGGGTGAAACTCCGCATCACCCACGAAAAGCTGGAGGACCTGCATCCTGCCGATCTTGCGGACATCGTCGAAGACCTTTCCGCCGCGGAGCGCCAGGGAATCATCGCGTCGCTCG
>QHYO01000097.1 GCA_003224135.1 Acidobacteriota bacterium
CCACCCAGATACCCCATGATTGCGCCACCCACCATGATGTAGTGGAAGTGCGCCACGACGAAGTAGGTGTCATGCAGGTGGATATCGAGGCCCAGGCAAGCGAGGAACAGTCCCGTCAGCCCGCCGATCGTGAAGAGCCCGATGAATCCCAGGCCATACAGCATCGGCGTGTCGTATGCGATCGAACCCTTGTAGAGCGTGGAAGTCCAGTTAAACACTTTCACTGCGGAGGGAATCGCGACCAGGAACGTCAAAAACGAAAACGCGACCGCCGAGTACGTGGACTGGCCGGTGAGGAACATGTGATGCGCCCAGACGATAAATCCAATCACTGCGATGCCGATACTTGAAGCCGCGATGAAGTCGTAGCCAAAAATCGGCTTGCGTGAAAATGTCGGAATGATTTCGCTGATCACCCCCATTGCCGGCAGAATCATGATGTACACAGCCGGGTGTGAGTAAAACCAGAACATGTGCTGAAACAGGATTGGGTCTCCGCCATAAGCCGGATTGAAGAAGCCCAGGTGGAACATCCTCTCCAGTCCCGCGAGAAGAAGCGTAATGGCGATTACCGGAGTACCGAGAATAAAAATAATGCTTGTCGCGTAGTGCGCCCATACGAAGAGCGGCAGACGCAGCCAGGTCATGCCCGGTGCGCGCATGGTGTGCACGGTGACGATAAAGTTCAGCCCAGTCAGAATCGAGGAGAAACCATTGATAAAGATTCCGATGACCGCGGGAGTTACGGCAGAATTCGAATAAATGCTGCTCAGCGGCGTATAAAATGTCCAGCCGGTATCGAGGCCGCCGGTCGCAAACGAATAGAGAACGAATGCTCCGCCAACGAGATACACATACCAGCTCAATAAGTTGACCTTCGGAAACGCCAGATCCTTCGCGCCGATCATGATCGGAATCAGAAAGTTGCCCAGCACGGCCGGAATCGACGGAATCAGGAAAAAGAAAATCATCGCCACGCCGTGCATCGTAAATAGCTTGTTGTAAGTCTCCGGCGTGACCAGGTAACCGCTTGGGGTCAGCAGGTGAATGCGAATCAACGTTGCGAACAAACCGCCAATGAAAAAGAAAAAGGTGACCGAAATCAGATACAGAAGCGCGATCCTCTTGTGATCGGTGGTCAGGAGCCACGAACGAATGCCGTAGGTCGCGTTCAGATAATGTTCGCGCGGCAACTTTTCGCCGACTGTAGGTGCCAATGGTGTGCTGCTCATGCTATTTCTTCCCCGTTGCCGGCTCAGCTGCGGACTTCCCCGGAGGCGGCTGATCTTTCATGGACTTGATGTACGCCGTCAGCGCCAAAATCTGATCCTCGGTAACCAATCCCTGAAAGCTGGGCATCACCGGCTGAAACCCCGCAACAATTTTTGCATTCGGCTGCAGAATCGATTCGCGAATGTAGTTGTCATCCGCCAGCACGGTTGAACCGTCGGCCAGCTTCACCTTTGAGCCGTACAGGCCATAGTATGACGGCCCGCGCCCTTTTCCATCGGGCAGGTGACAGGTATTGCACGCAAGCTCGGAATAAAGTTTCTCGCCAACCGCCAGGGGGTCTCCGGAAGCCGCGGTGCCGGAAAGCCATTTGCCGTATTCATCCGGCTCCATGACCGTGACCCATCCACCCATCACAGCGTGGTTCGTTCCGCAGTATTGCGAACAAACACCACATCCATCTTCACCCGGAAAGAGGGCACTGAAAAATCGTGGATCACGTCTTCGCTGGCCATGATCAGTCGCACGTTGCGATTCACGGGAACGTGCAGTTCGTTAATTTCCTTGCGACCGTCGGGTTGCTGAAGCCTCCACATCCACTGCTTGCCAACCACATAAATGTCGAGCGTGTCCGCGGGAGTGTGCCGATAATCCACATAAATCGCAGCGCCCCATCCAAACATTGCCAGGAGGAGGAAAAACGGCAGCACGATCCAGGCGATTTCCAGCCGCAGGTCGCCATGGATCGGTACGCCGATTTCATCGGGATCTTTGCGCTGATATTTGAAAAAGAAGTAAATCACTGCCGCGCAAATCGCCACCGCGAAAAACAGGCACACGGCAATCATGAAGAGAACCAGGTTGTCCACTTGTGGAGCGAAGTTAGAAGCTTGCTCCGGATACAATGGCATTTGCGACTGCACGATCAGTCCGCTCCTTGGTGGCTCAAATTCCGTCTGGCAGCGCGCTTGTCGCGCTGGCGATAAATCACGATCATCAGCAGCAATCCAGCGATTGTCATCAGCGCCAGCACGCGCATGATTCCCAAAATTGTCGCGCTGTACCGGGCCGTCGAGGGATCATACTGAAAACAGAACAGCAGCATCTTGTCTACCGGCGTTCCAATTTTCCCCTGCGAAGCGTCCACCAGCCCCAGCCGCAGGTCGCGGCCTGGGAATTCCACACCATAAAAGTAGCGCGAAATCCGGCCTTCGGGAGTCAGAAGCATGATCCCGCTGGCGTGCGCGAAAAGATTGTTCTTCGCGTCAAAATTGAAATGAAAATTCGCTGAATTCGTAACTGCCGCGATCGATTCTTTCGACCCGGTCAGGAAATGCCATCCTGCGGCCGTTTCCTTGCGACGGAAGTGATCCATCGCTGTGTTCTTCTTCGCCGCCGCCATTTCCGGCGTGTCGCGCTCATCAAAGCTCACAAAAACAACTTCATAATCGCGCCCGGGATTGAAGGACAGCATACGCAACGAGCCGACCACACCCTGCTCGAGTTGCGTGCAGAGCATTGGGCATCCGTAATACACAAACGCGAGCAGTACCGGCTTCTGCTGATGAAAGTATTGACCCAGCTGGACCCTCTTCCCGCTTTCGTCCCTGAACGCGGTGTCGAGCGGCACCTGCCCGTTCAACTCCGGACGGAACGCCACGTTCTTTAAAATCACCGGCATGTTCGACGAAGTTTGACCGACATTGTCCGGCACCATCTGGGCAAACGTCCGCGCAGCCGCAACAAGCAGCACTCCAAGAGCAGACATCGCACGCAGTTTGCCCGTAATCACTACTTCTTTTTCTCCGTGCTGCCGGACGGTGCAACCCCGGCCTTCTCTGCAATGATCTCCATCGCATCTTTTACCGGAATCTTTGCGATGCCGTTCGCTTTGTCTACCCAGCCGATGGACTCGTTCGCCTCGGTGTCGGCTGCAATTTTATCGCGCAAATCCTGCTGGGGATCGCTTACATGGCCCGGTACGCCTTGCAGACGTGGCTCCGGCGGAAGCGCCTTCTGCGCGCGCTCGGCCTGGCTCATCTGAGCGCGAACCGGCGCCATCGGGGTATCACTTTCCTCCGCAACGTTCGTCAAGACTCTCAAAATCGGTACACAAATCAGCAGGGAAATCACAATCGTGACGCCCAGATAGATCAACTGTTTTACGACTGTCGCTACGTTGATATCGCGTGGTTCGAACGTGACTGTGTCGTGGAACGGCGCGTCGCCGTTACCGTGGCCGCTTTTGTGAGTCTTAGTGCTCATGATTCGCGATAGCCTCCGCGAGTTTCGGTTCGCCGAGCGGCAGCAGCGGCTGCTGCTTCAGCTGCACGGCGAAAAACCAGAGCCAGATTCCGCCCAGCGCAAGGACCGCGGCGAAATCCCACAGCGTCGGCAGCGCGCGCGAAGTGAATTCCGGGCGCGTCAGCCAAAAAAGATCCAGGCACCGCATTGCAATCAGCCACATCGCAATCTTGGGCAGAACCGCCTGATTGCGTTTCACGTCGCGCGACAACAACGCGAAAAACGGGATGAAGAAGTGCAGCACGAGCACCAACGCGGCAACTGCGCCCCATCCGCCGAAGAGCCGCGACTTGTAAAACGTAATCTCTTCCGGCTGGTTGCCGGACCAGATGATCAGCAGCTGCGAAAACGAGAAATACGCCCACAGCATGTTGAATGTGAACAACAGTTTCCCGAGGTCGTGCAGATGCCTTTTTTGGATGATGTGGGCAAAAGGTTCGGCATGTGAAAATAGAATGACCATGATAATCATCAGCGACATCGCCGAAATTGCCTGTCCCGCGACAAACAAGAACCCGTAAATCGTCGACGCCCAGTGCGGGGAAAGCGACATCGACCAGTCAATCGCGGCAAACGTCATCGCGAATACGTAAAGAATGATTCCCGGCCCTGCGAAGAACTTCAGCCTGCGCCGCAGCGCGCGATCCTCTCGGTCAACGTCTTGCTGTCTGGACATGGCGTTAAGCAGCAGCATGAGCGCCAGCCAAATCGCAAAGTATACGAATCCGCGAAAAACAAAGCCCCCCCGCGTCAAATAACTCTGTTGCAAAGGGGACAATGCACCTTCACCTGTTTTTGGTGCGTCCAGCCACGCCGCATACAGAAATTTCATTCCAAAAAGCGGAATAGGCAGAAAAAACGCAAAAACCAGCCACAGCACACGCGTTGCAGATTCAAGCGGCCGCCGGATCAAGATTCCCCACTGTCCACCCGTCAAATGCAGCAGCATCAACAGGCCAAGTGAGCCGAGCGACAATCCCAGCACCAACAAAAACGCAACAAGGTACGACCGAAAAAAATCTTCAGGCTTTGTAATCCATCCGACGATGGATACCACCAGCCCCAGCACACCCACCACCAGCGCGCGCTTTTCCAGTCGCCCAACGCTCTCCGGCGCTTTGTATTCCTGCGCGCTCATTCTTTCACTCTCCCTGAAGATTCTCCGCTATTCGCCAGCTTCTGCCGCAGCTTCTCCGGCAGGTCGCTCACCTTGGCATTGCGGCTCAATTGCAGCGCACGCACATACGCGATGATCGCCCAGCGATCTCGCGGCACAATCCGCTCCGAATAGCTGTACATCGCGCCAAAGCCGTTGGTCATCACGTCATAAAAATACCCGTTCGGGGCCTGCCGCAGCCTGTCAATGTGATAGCTCGGCGGATGCTTCATGCCCCGCGCCGCCGCCATGCCGTTTCCGTCTCCCTGCAACCCGTGGCACGGGGTACAAAATACTTTGTAACGATCCTCGCCGCGCTCCAGAAGCTTATCGCCCACGCGCAGCGGGAATCCCGCGTAATCTTTCGAAACATTGTAAACATCGTTGCTAATCGCGCCGTGCGCCACGGTGTTTTCAATCAGTGGCCGTTCTGACCGGCCATCGGAAAAAAACTTGCTCGGGGACTGTGGGCGATGTTTCGGCTGATCCGCCATGTCCTGGCGTATCGCCATATCGCATCCCGACAGCGCAATCGCGCACAAGGCCGCAGCAATGAACAGCGATGCGCTAGTCCTCATCGCGCACCTCCGTCACGTGTTGAGCATTGACGCTCTGAAGCAATCGCGCGGTCTCTTCCAGATGAAACTTCGGATCATGCGCCTCAATACACAAAAAGAATTTGTCGTTCGACGCCCGCTTGAACCGTTCCACGTTAAACAACGGGTGATGCGGCTGCGGCAGTTTGTTCAGCGCCAACATACCAAACACCGCGAAGAGTGACCCGCCGAGCACGGTCAGTTCGAATGTCACCGGGATGAACGCAGGCCAGCTGTTCAGCGGACGGCCAGCGATGTTCATCGGATACGACGACATGTTCACCCACACCTGGAAGAAAAATCCCGTCAAGCCGCCGCCAAGTCCCCCGATGAGCGTCAGGAGCGGCACAAGGTCGTGCTTCCGCCCGAGCCCCAGCGCCTGCGAAAGACCTTCCACAGGGAACGGCACAAATGCATCGATGCGGCGGTAGCCCGCTTCACGAATTTTTTTTGCGGCGTCCATCAGCCGTTCCGGCGAGTCGAATTCGCCCAACAGTCCATAGAGTTCTGGGTGCGGCAGGTTCATTCGTGGTCCTCGGACGTGTGTACAAGTTCACGCATTTCCGCAATCGAAATCGCCGGCAACGCGCGCACGAACAGGAAAAGCAAGGATACGAACAATCCAAGGGTTCCGATGAACGTGCTCCAGTCCCAGAACGTCGGCTGGTACCTTCCCCACGCGCTCGGCATAAAATCGCGCGTCAAACTGATAACCACGATCACAAACCGTTCCAGCCACATGCCCACGTTAATGACCAGCGACATCACGAAAAGCACCGCAACGTTCGTGCGCATTTTTTGGAACCACAGCACTTGCGGCGTCAGGATGTTGCACAAAATCAGCGCGTAGTAATATGACGAATACGGCCCATGCAATCGCTGCTGCACCAGAAAAACGTCAAATTTGTTACCACTGTAGAGCGACATGAAAAATTCGAAGAAGTAGCCGTACGCAACAATCAATCCCGTCGCGAGCATCACCTTCGCCATGTTCTCCAAATGACGCATGGTGATGAAATCTTCCAAGTCGTACGCCTTGCGCAGCGGAATCGCAATCGTCAGCACCATCGCAAACCCGGAATAAATCGCGCCCGCGACGAAGTACGGTGGGAAAACCGTGGTGTGCCATCCGGGAACGATAGCAATCGAAAAGTCGAAGCTTATGACGCTATGAACGGACAACACCAGCGGCGTTGCCAAACCTGCCAGCAACAAATACGCTGACTGGTAGCGATGCCAGTGCCGGGCTGATCCGCGCCATCCCATTGCCAGCATTCCGTAAATAATCTGTGCGGCCTTGTTCGTCGCACGATCGCGCAACGTTGCCAGGTCGGGGATCAATCCAACAAACCAGAACAACGCGGAAACCGTTCCGTACGTTGATACCGCGAACACGTCCCAGATCAGCGGACTGCGAAACTGTGGCCAAATTCCCATCGTGCTTGGATACGGAAACATGTAATAAGCCATCCATGGCCGGCCAGTGTGAATCAGCGGAAAAATGCCCGCGCACGCCACCGCAAACAGCGTCATCGCTTCCGCGAATCTGTTGATCGAAGTACGCCACTTCTGGTTCAACAGGAACAAAATCGCCGAAATCAGCGTTCCGGCGTGGCCGATACCAATCCACCAGACGAAATTGACAATCGCAAAACCCCAGCCGATCGGAATGTTTATTCCCCAGATTCCGACGCCTTTGGTGACCAGCCAAGCGATGGAGCCCATCAGCACCATCATGAGCGTGAACGCAATGCTGAATCCCGCAAGCCAGCCAAGCGAAGTCGGTCGCGTCAACACAATCGACGCGATTTTGTCGGTTACCGTGGCGTAGCTATGCCCAGGCTCAATCACACGCGCGAGCCGCTGAATTTCCGGCGAGTTCACATGTGTGTCTCCCGCGCTCATGCCGGTTCCTTCTTTTCCGGGCCCGCAAGATCCGGATGTGGATTGCGCACGGCGCCAAGGTAAGTCGTGCGCGGGCGCGCATTCAACTCGCCCAGCAAATTGTAGTTCCGCTGTTGCGCGCGGAGTTTCGAAACGCGGTTATTCGGATTGTTGGCGTCTCCAAATACAATTGCTTCCGATGGGCACGCTTGTTCGCAAGCGGTGACGATTTCGCCGTCGCGGATACCACGGCTCGCGCCATTCTCGCCTTCTTTTTCCGCCGTAATTCGCACATTGTTGATGCGCTGCACGCAGTACGTGCACTTTTCCATCACGCCTCGGCTGCGGATGGTCACTTCCGGATTCCGCATCAGCTTTAGCGAAGGCGTTTCCCAATCCTGGAAGCGCAGGAAATTGAATCGCCGCACTTTATAGGGGCAGTTGTTCGAACAATATCTCGTGCCGATGCAGCGGTTATAGACCATGTCATTCAGGCCTTCCGCACTATGCACCGTCGCTCCTACCGGACAAACCTGCTCGCACGGGGCGTTCTCGCACTGCTGGCAAGGCACTGGTTGAAAGAAGGTCTGCGGATTTGCCAGCTCCGGATTCTCGGCTGGCGTGTCTTCCTGCGTTTTCAACCCAGTGTCGTAATACCGGTCGATGCGGATCCAGTGCATTTCGCGCCCGCGCATCACCTGCCATTGCACTTCGTCGTATCAATGGCCATCGCCCACTTATAGCCCTGATAAAACTTCAGCTGCGGGTAATCCTTCTCGTAATCCTTGTAAAGGGTCAAATCTCTTGGCGGGGTTTCGTCGTGCTCGTGCGCGAAACCAGGATTCTTCTTGTATTCCTCGAGCGTCGCCGTACTCAAAATCTTCCGGCCTTCCACGTTGTGGTGATATTGCGTGCAAGCAATCGGATAATCGTCGCTCGTTACCGTTATTTTGCCGCCGCTCGCCGTCCACAGCGCATCAGAAGCCCGCACTGCATACGCATTAAAGCCCTTGTTCGTGCCAGTGTACCCAGCCTTTTTCCGCCCATATCCCAGCGGAAGAACCACCACTCCATCCGCCTGGCCCGGCATTACCCAAGCCGCCGCCGTCACCTTGCTGTTCGAGAGTTCGATGTTCACCACAGCCGAGCGCACTTGCCCGTGCTCGCCGCCACGTGACATGATTTTGTGCGTCACGCCCAGTTTTTCTGCCGTCGCCGGACTCATCAGCGCCGCGTTATCCCAGGTAATCTTGCTGATCGGCTTCGCTAATTCCTGCAGCCAGCCGTTGTTGGCAAACCGTCCGTCATACACTGTCGGATCAGGCCGGAACAGGAATTCCAAGTCACTCGCGGCTTTCACTGGACGCAAGCTCTCCACATTCACCTTCGCGCTTACATTCAGTGGAACAAGCGCCGAGCCCGCCACGAACCCGTCATTTAAGGACTTCCGCCAGAACTTATCCGCATCCCCGCCGCCGGGCATGCTCTTCATCCGTTCGCGAATCGTGTCGTACGCCGTAACCCCAGCCTTGTCGGTAAACGCGGCCAACACTTCGAATGCGGAATGCGCGCGATACAACGGCGCAATCAGCGGCTGAATCACGCTGTATGTTCCGTCAAACGATCTCGCATCGCCCCACATTTCGAGGAAGTGCGCTTCCGGAATGTGCCATTGCGCATATTCGGCGGTCTCGTTGTAGTGAGATCCGAGGTGCACAATCGTGCTGACCTTTTTCAACTTCGCCACGAAATCCCAATCGTGTGGCGCGTCATACACGGGATTGCCGCCCAAGATCAGCAGCAAATCCACTTTGCCCTTCGCCATGTCCGCGCAAAGGTCACGCAGCGACTCCGTATGATTCCCTGGATTCGCTTCCACCGGCTCGGTGTAGTACACCGTAGCTCCGGCATTTCCAAGCGCCTGATTCATCGCGTGCGCCATCGCATGTACTTCCGCCGATTGTTGTGCGCCCGCAACCACCAAACCCGCGCCGCGATGCTTCGTCAAATCCGCTGCTACCGCATCCAAAAACTTCGCAGCATTTGCTGGAGCCGTCGCCGAACCCCCGCCGACACCGACCTTCGCCGCAAGCGCACGCGCAAACAATTCCACATCAGCCGAACGCAGCGGCAAATGATTGTCCGCAGCAGCGCCTGTAACCGTCGGTGTCGGCTCAACCACGTACAACCGGTTCATCTCGTCATTCGGGCCAGTCAAATTACGACGGCGATAAAAATCTTTCATGTAACGGACATGCCCCGGCCCGCTGGTCATGAAATCCGCGTCCAGTGAAACGATCACATCCGCCTTATCCAGCCGGTAAACTGTATTCACCACGCGCCCGAACGCCAGCTTCGCGCCTTCGCGCGCTCCATCGCTGACCGCCGGCTCCCACTGATGCCACTTTGCTTGCGGATAAAGTTTCTGCACTGCTTCGACTTGCGCTGTCAGCGTTGGCGAAATAATCGTCCCAGTCAAAATCCTCAGGCCCGCGCCGCTTACTGCTTTCTGCGAAGTCGCAAGCCCCTGCGCCGCCGATTGGAACGTTTCCCACGTACTCAGTTCACCCACAAATCGAGCACCGCGGCTTGTGCGAACACGTCTGTCGCGCCAAGGCTCGATGGATGTTCCGGATTTCCTTCAATTTTCGTCGGACGTCCTTCGTGGCTCTCCACCAGTACGCCCAGCGCATCGCCGCCAAACGCCATCACCGTCGCATAGTGCTGCGGCTTGCCCAGCACCAATCCTTCCGGTTGCTTCACGTAAGGAACAATGTATTGTTCCGAAGGCTTGCCGCATCCCGCCATTCCAGCTAGCGCCAGCGAAGCCCCCATTAATTTCAAGAAATCGCGGCGGTCAACTGATTCATCCCATTCCGAAGCTGCGCGCGGGAACTCGCGGTGCAGCAGATCCGAAAAGTGCGGGTCGTCGGAAAGTTCTTCGAGCGTCCGCCAGTATTGTTTGCCCTGCTTGTCCGCGAGTTTTGTGCGCACTACCGCTAAATCCAGCGGATACTCCCGCAACTCGCGCTCTTCCGCATTCGGCGGGTGATTGTCCACGTCGGGGTCGGGTTTCGGCGTTTCTGTCACAAACCCTGAGGGTTCGGGTTTCAGGAGCCCTGAGCTGCTGTGTTTGTGATCGCTCATACCATCCATTAACGATGACACGTCGAGCAGCTTGACAGCTCGCTCGTGTTCCGGATATTGCGTTCTGCCTTGTATTGCCTGCCGATTTCAGCTTGATTTGCCGCGGGTCGCCACGCCATGTCGTAAACCTTATCCAGTGGCCGCAGCGCCATTTCGGTGTTCCGATGACAATCCAGGCACCACTGCATCAATAACGTATTCGCCTGAAACATCAGCGGCATCTGATCCACGCGCCCGTGGCACGTTGAACAGCCAACACCCTTGCTCACGTGAATGCTGTGATTGAAATACACGTAGTCAGCCAGCCGGTGCACTTTTACCCACTCAATCGAAGCGTCCGTTCGATAACTTTCCCGGATCGGCTCGAGGTATCCGACATTGTTGAAGAGAACCGAATGACAGCTCATGCAAGTCTTGGTCTGGGGAATGCCCGCCGTCGCGGAAGTTTCCACGGACGTGTGACAGTATCGGCAATCGATCCCGTCATCGCCCACATGGTGTTTGTGGCTGAACTGCACAGGCTGCGATCGTGTCACGTTCTGCCGCGTGAAATACGGCGAACGCGCCAGCCCCAGTACTCCGGTCAGGGCAAGGCCGGCCAGGAATATTCCTGCAAACAGACTAAACCTGGAGATAAAATTCGTGCTGCGGTGAAAAATCTGGGCCATGTTTGCGTTGCGCTGCGGCGGGGTCTCCATAACGGGAGCGGGCCCAGGAGAATCCACCCTCAGTCACCGAGTCAGCGCTTGCTCGGGTCAATGTGACTCGCCAGTCTCTTACAATTCTTTTCGAATTGCAACTCCGCGCCGCAATTCATTTAATTTTTATTTTTCTTCGTAGGATTCATTTGTTCCGTTCATTTCTGAACACGCGAAACCCTGGTGCCTCGGAATTTTTGATGCTCCTCACACCGCGACTGATTCAATGCTTTTAATAAATTATCGATCGCGCCGTTGGGCCGGGCGTCTGCCTCGTGTTATCTTAGAGAGATACTTCGCGCCCGTTTTTCCGCGAAGACAACTTCAGTTCGCGGCGGCTAACCCGTTGCCCGCGATCGCCCGCTGGGGCGTGGTCCAACTGGTAGGACACCTCACTGTTAATGAGGACGGTGAAGGTTCGAATCCTTCCGCCCCAGCCAATTTTCCCCTCTAAAAATGAATGGTATTGCGCGCTCGGGCAGTTTTAATACGGATTGCGCTACCTTTATTCCGAGGCCGAATTCCTGTTTCCAAACCAAAAACGAAGTATCAACTGAGGGAGGAAACGGTGATGGCTCAGAAAACAGGAGCGACGCCTCGTTAGCAGTCTACTGTTTTGTCGCGGTAAAGTGGCTGCTCGTCCCGTGTAACTTGTCTTCCACGGCCACAGCCAGGGACTTGCCGTCCGCCGAGACCGTTATGCGCGCCACGGCGATCACCTTCCCATCCCGCTTGTCGGTTTCTTCCAAGGTGTTCTTGTTCACTTTCTTTACCGACACACTCGTCGTTCCCGGATCGCCCTTGTACGGCGCCTCCGTCCCGTCCAGTTTCGCGGTATAGCTTTGTCCGGTCGGATTGCTCATGCTCAAGCTATCGCCAGAAACCTTGTATGTAATCGAGATTGCGTTGTCTGACAGAGTATCCATCTTCGACATCCGCCATGAGCCCGAAATCGCATGGGATGCAGCGGGACCTTTGGCCACTCGCGTCTCCTCGCCTTTGCCAGTCACGGGATCGGCGTTCGTGGCGGAGCTGTCCGTAAACTCGAACATCAAGGTATTCCCGTCCGCCGATACCCATGTCTTTGAAGTCGTCACCGTTTTCCCGTTTTTCTTGTCGGTTTCCTCGATCGTGCGGTCGTCCGCAACCTTGATGCTCACCATGTCGTAGTACGGGTGCCCGCTCACTTCGTGGTCCTGCCCATCCGCCTTCACGTCCACGGACGGCACGCATGTCTTGCAGTGATACATCCCGTCTTGCAGCAAATAAACGTCCGGCTTCTCTGGGAATTTCGCCGTCTTCAAATCCACTTTCCATGTCCCATCAAACGGACTCTGCGCCCTTGCCGTTGCGGGCATCAGCAATCCCACCCAAAAGGCCACGGCCATTAGCCAGCGCGTATTCTTCATCGCCTCTCCTCCATTTTCGTCTTTGACTGGATCTTTTCCGGGGGGGGCCCTGCAAATCGCTGCCAATATACACCCGCGCCATGATCAGCAGCAACAAACCTCTCAATCTCGGGCCAAGACTCTCCATCAAAATGTATCTCAAATACCGCAACCGAAAGGATTCGCAATGCAAAGCTCTTCGACCTCGTCCGCTCAACGTACCTAGAAGGCCCAGTCTGGCCGGACGGAGCACGGTTATTTCAATCTCCAAGCAGATGGAGAGCGTTTGCGTTTCGTACTACCGTTTTAATACCGATTAGAGTATAAAACCGCTTAAGGACGCTTTCTCTCGCATACGACGTGGGGCGTCCTAAGTCGTAGAGAACGCTAGAAATCAGCGATTTTAGCGAGTCTTTGAGCATAAAGGGTTCATTTTCGAATCCTTCCGCCCCAGCCAATTTTTTCTTTCGGGCAGGCGCGCCGGGATTGCTTCCCATGGATAGGCTGGCGAACTCTTGAGGAGTACAGATTTTTTCAGGCGCGCAAGGATCGCCGGACAAGCGTTCTGCGATATCGCCAATTGGCGAGAAGTTCTTCCTCACGCGGCGTCAGGGAAAGCCATAACCGAAATCCAATTGCGCAGCGGTTCGGTTCTAACCGCGCCCCCGGAAACCGGACTATGGTCTCTTTTCAGTGATGTGTGGTACCACCTGTCCTACACCAAAGTCTGTCCGATATCTCCAGATTCCCTTGTCGTTGACGTCGGAGCCAATGTCGGGGTGTTTTCGCTCTTTGCGGCACGTTTTGCCCGTGTGGTGTACGCCCTGGAACCCGCTTCGTCGAACTACTCGCGACTTGTTGCAAATACTTCCCGGGTTCACAACATTGTCCCGCTGAAATGTGCCTGCGCGGCATACGACGGCAGCGGATCGTTGGATGTGAGCGGCATTCCGGTTACCTTTTCGCTGCTAACCAGCTCTTCGGCTGCTACTCAGGAATCCATCGACGTAATCAGCCTAGCGACTCTGTTCGAACGGTACACGATTGACCGCTGTGACTTTCTCAAGCTGGACTGCGAGGGTGCCGAGTTCGAAATCATTTTGCAGGCAGACCCGTCGGTTCTGAATCGCGTTCGCACAATCGTGATGGAATACCATGATCATCTATCGAGCAATTATTCGCATGTAGATCTCCTGGAAAAACTAAAGAGCCTCGGTTTTCAGGCTTCCAGCTACAACTCGAACGGTACCTATGGAATGATCGCTGCTTCGAGGCCCTAATTCCAATCGCTGCACGACAAAACCACATCCTATTTGCCCTTCTCCCACCAAGAAAGACGGATCTGGATTCGTAATGGTAAAGTCAACCACATGTCTACTTAAACCTGTCTCCATCGTGTTGACGCTGTTCCGCTGTTCCATGTATTACCCGAGTCTGTTGTTCGGTAGACTCCCGTATTCCCGTCTGCCTCTAGACAAATCGCAATTCCCGTACTCAAGTCGAAGAGCCGTAGCCGAGGGCTGATGGGTTGCACCGCGATTGCGTTTCGTACGACCGTTTTAATACCGATTAGAGTATAAGAACGCTTAAAGGCTCCTCCTTTCGCTTAAGGCGTGGGGCGTCGTAAGTCGTGGGGACGCTGGAATTTAGCGATTTCGGAGAGTGTTTGAGCATTAGGGGGTTCATTTTCGAATCCTTCCGCCCCAGCCGAATTTCTCCGCTCGATTAATGACGGTCCTGGTGCTGTCGACTTTATGTCCGCGACCCTACCTTTTCATCCCGGTCCAACGCTGAAGAGTTTGCCGCACGAAGCGTTCACCAAGAGTGTCGAGCCGTGGCTCGGCGTAACAGAATCTTAGGGACTGCTCGTTCCCTGCCAGCGCGCGAATGGCATCGTGCCCCCTGCATCACGTCTCAAGACTTAACCATCTCGTCGCAAAGAATAGCATGCATTGGTAATCAGGCGGCAAACGTGCGCGTCGGTAATTACCGTACAATCAGCACGAGCTTTGCACTTACGCTTGTGCTGCCCGAAGCTGCGGTCACGGTTATGGTATAGCTCCCCGCAGGAGTTCCAGCGGATGCTTGCGATGCTCCTCCGCCGCATCCTGCCAGAAACACGGCGATCAGGAGTGAGGCGACCCCAATCATCCTGCCAAATCCTGCCGGTAGCTTGTACAGAGCAATGTTCTTCACTCAGCCCCGCAAGCCCCCGACAACCGCGAATCCGGGACC
>QHYO01000632.1:0-2442 GCA_003224135.1 Acidobacteriota bacterium
CGACTCCGCGTCAGCAAAATCGGGCGAACGACATCAACTCGCACTTGCAAGTACTCGCAGCGGAACTCCCGATCCTCAACGGAAAGTTCTGTTTTGTCTTGAGCGGAGAGCTCAGTATGGTTCTTACCGAAGGGAGAACTCGATGAAGTGTGCTGTCCATACGGATGTGGACGCAACCGGGTACTGTCGTAATTGCGGAAAGCCGATGTGCTCCGTGTGCGCGCGGCCCGTCCGCGATGTTCTTTATTGCGAGGAGTGCCTCGCCACGGTTATGGGACATCCCGCGCCTCCGCCCGTTGCTTCAGCTCCAGCGACCACGCCAGCACCTTCGCCTTACGCGCCTCCTCCCGCTGCTGCGTTGCCTGTCGCGCGCCCGGCGGGCAGCAGCAGTCCTGCCGTCGCCTTTATCCTCGGCTTTTTCCCCGGTCTCGGCGCTATCTACAACGGTCAGTACAACAAGGGCCTCATTCATATCGCAATTTTTGCTTCCATCATTGTCGCCCTGTCCACCGATCTCGGCGCCGGGCTCGAGCCAATGCTCGGCATTTTTCTTGCCGGCTTCGTCTTCTACTGCGCGTTTGAGGCCATGCGCACAGCACAAGCCAGAAATCTCGGTGAAGTTCCGGCTGATCCGCTTGAGTCCTGGAGCAAGGACCGTCCCATCGGGCCGATCATCCTCATCGGTCTCGGCGCCTTGCTCCTGCTCAACAATTTTCACGTTCTGGACTTCATCCGTCTCGGGCAGTTTTGGCCTTTGATTCTCATTGGCGCCGGTCTGTACATGTTCAGAAATAAAATGGGAGGACGGTCTTAAGAACTGTGAGGAACTTTCCACGATGAGCGCTCAAGTCCGCTGCACTTGCAGCCGGTGCACCATCCGCGGTCTCATGGGCCCCGCGGTGATCACAACCCTCGGGATTCTTTTTCTATTGAATGAACTGCGCCACGGCTATTTTTCTTTCGGCCACACCTTCCCCGTTCTTCTTATTGTGATTGGTGCTATTCTTTTAGCCTCCGCTTTAGCGCCGATGGACGGTCACATCGGCGCACCCAGTGCACCCGCGCCGCCGGTGGCTCCCACTCCACCATCGCCTCCGCCGAACCACTCCAATCCCTACTCTGGGCAAGGAAAATAACCTTCCATGACCAACGGATCTCCAGCCCGCCCACGGACCAGCGGTGTTTTCAGCGGCTTGCTCCTGATCGTTTTTGGCTTCCTGGTTCTGCTTCACAACTACGGCCACCTTCAACTCGGCGGACTGATCCGCCACTGGTGGCCGCTCATTTTTATTTTCTGGGGCGCCACAAAACTCTACGAACGCACTCTCGCTCAGCGCCAGGGCCGCACCGCTGGATGGATTACGCCCGGTGAAGTATTTCTTGTCATCGGTCTGATGGCGGTCGTTGGCATCGTCATCGCCATCGACATCATCCCGCATGAGTTTCGCGACCTTAACATTGATTTCGGCGAGCCCTACTCTTTTCCGATGGACCTCAACCCTCAAAACATCGCTCCCAATGCGCATATCTTGATCCATGCCGGCCGTGGCACCATCACGGTCCGTTCCTCCGACGAAGCAACCCTTCGTATCACCGGCCAAAAATCCATCCGCACCTTCAACGAATCAGACGCCAACAAGCGCTCCTCCTCCATCAACATCCAAACCGTGAAGAATGGCGACTCGTACGAAATTCATCCGACCGGCTTCGATCTCGGCGACTCCCGTATTTCGGTCGATATGGACGTGGTCGTCCCCAAAAAATCCGTCGTCACCGTGCGTAACGACCGTGGCGGCATCACGGTTTCCGACATGGCCACCGACGTAACCGTCTCGACGCAAAATGGCGACATCGAAATCAACGACACGACAGGCAACGTCGATGTCAGCATTCAGAAGGGCGATGTGAAAGTTACGGACACCAAGGGCGACGTCAAAGTTTCCGGTCACGGCGGCGAAGTCGAAGTCGTCAACGCCACTGGCAGCCTGACTGTAGATGGCGAATTCTACAGCTCCATGCGTGCTGACAAGATTGCCAAGGGGATTCGCTTCATCTCACAGCGTACGGATCTCACTCTCAGCCAGCTTGGCGGCCACTTTGAGAAGAGTTCCGGCAATTTGGAGATTGCCGATGCGTCCGGCAATCTCACGTCGCGCACAAGAAACGTTTCCATTTCGCTCGAAAACGTCACCGGAAAAGTTGTTCTGGATAACGCCAACGGCTCCGTCGAACTTCGTTATTCCGGTTCGCCCAAAGAGGACATCACCATCAGCAACGAGCGCGCCTCCATCTCACTCAGCATCCCGTCCTCATCGAGCTTCGAAATTCAGGCCGACTGCCGCTCTTGCGACATCGATTCCGAATTCAGCGGCGGCTCTCTCAAGGCCACCCACACCGACAAGGGCGATTCGCATCTCGAAGGCAAGTACGGCTCCGCGCGCG
>QHYO01000632.1:2712-4511 GCA_003224135.1 Acidobacteriota bacterium
CCAGGCGACCGGACTCGGTGCAGTCTTTGGTGGGTTAAAGGATGCCACAGTATTTAATCCGCTTTATAGGCTAGGAATTCTGTTGGCCTTCGGGACCGCGTACTGGCTGGTGCGGCTCTTGAAGCGCGCGTGACCCAGACCGCGAACCTTTTTCTTCATGTAGTGCCAGGCTTTAGCCCGGCAATTTCGCATTTTTGTTTTACGTGGCGGCTGGCGGCAGGTTGCCTTCGCGGGTTGCCGTCGCTTTAGCCGATCTTCAGACCGGTTGCGTTTCCTAACTTTAGAGCCCCACCCCACCATCGGCGGGACACCGCGTCCTTCTCAATGTCGCGCCGAACTATTCCACCAACTCCACTCTCACCGGAAATCCCTCCGGCGAATTCTCCACAAACTCTTCTCGATTCCGCCATTCCGCCAACGGCCGGACTTGTCTGCCATCCCATCCCGCCAGGCGAATCCTATTCTCGTCCGCAAGCTTCGTCAGCTCGCTCCGCACAGTCTTTTCCGGCACATTATAAAATGCTGAAATTCTTCTCACGTTGATAAACGCAGAGCGAGCTGTCGCTCCCGCCAATCGAAGGATCTCCCGCCTCATCATTTCTGTGGAATTCATTTGCAAATCCTCTCAGGATTGAGCTCTGGGTGCTGGGAACCAAGTGGCCGGAATTCGGGGGGATAAGACCAGCCGACGCACTATACTCCCATGCTCTCGGCCCGACAACTCCCACCCAAGGACAAAATGTCAGCTCGTGACAAGATAAGTGGAATACTCCTCGTCTGCGATGGAAGTGAAAGGCAACAGCTTCAGCGGCGCGCCCGACGTCGCAGCCCGCCAACTCCGCTCCCCTGCTTTCGTTGCCGATAATAATTGCTCGCGCGTTACCACCGGCCTTGCGTTTGTAATAGCAAACAGCACCAGCGGACCGCAAAGCAGCGCGACGGTATTGGGATGCCGCGCGTCGATCGCCTCGAGCCGTTTCGTCAACGGCAACTCCAATCCAAGATGATCGCCGGTTTTCCATTCGCGTCGAACAGCCTTAAAACTTCCCGCCTTGACGTCACTTTCCACGCGCTTTCCATTTACAGAAATCGCCGCACCTTCGGCCCATCCCGGTATCCGAAGATTCAGTGTAAAGTCCCTTGCACGAGAAGCAGTCACGTCAAACTCGATGTGGCTTTCGAAAGGATACGAAGTTCTTTGGCGCGCCGTCCTGAATCCATCGCACCCTCGAGGGAATATAAAGATTCACATACACGCCGCCCTGCGGCTCATGAAAATACGCATTGATCCGGTAATCCGCGGCCACCTGCGGTAATGTGCCCGAGCAGCAGGCCCACCGGCGATCTGAATACACCTTCCGTCCCTTGAAATGGTAATCGGAGTAATAAAACGTGCTGCCGTCTGCCTGCAGCGGCTTGGCCCCCAACACGGTGTTGTACATCACCCGTTCCATGCTGTCGCCATAGCGAGTGTCCCGTGTAACGCGCAGCAAGTAGCGCGTCAATTTGAAATGTGCGTAAGATCCGCACGGTGTTTCGAAACTGCTGTGACTGTTGGTAAGACTCTCGTACACATCGTTACTGTCGGGCGCGCGCAAAACCTCGTCCGGCCCCCAACCGCCAGTAGCAAAACTTTGCGCCGTCAAGAAGTCAAACGCGTTCGTCGCGGCGTTCAAATGTTTCGTGCTTCCGATCGTCATGTATGCCTGCATGGCGGAACACAACGCATTCACATGACTGTAGGCGTGCCTTCCCGCGAAATTGCTCCGCCCCTCGGCGAGCGGATTAAAATATTCGTC
>QHYO01000633.1 GCA_003224135.1 Acidobacteriota bacterium
AACCACCCTCTCGCCTGACGACCTTTCCGATCCGTCAACTCGTCCACTAACGTAATCATGGCCTTTTCTCTCAATTCAGTTACGTTTTTTGCGCTCTTCTTAGGATCCTTAGCGCGTTGCAAGTTCTTTATCCTGCTTTTTTGTTCCCGGCGCCTAAGATCGTCACGACTTTCCCTCTTAACTTCACAACGCTCTTCAGCGTCCCAGCGGGCATGCGCAAAATCTCATCGAATAGTCCCGTCATGGCGGCCAGGAATTCCAGCATCGCTTCCAGGCGCTCCTTTGTATGAGCCTCGCCCTGTCCGTTTTTCACTTCCTGTACACACTGCGCCAGCACTCGCAACGTTGGATCGATCTCTCTCTTCTTACGCTCTTCCGCGACAATTCTAAAAATCTCCCAGACATCCTTCAGCGTTTCAAAGTGGTCGCGCCGGTCACCGAGCACGTGCACCACGCGCACAATTCCCCACCCCTGCAGCTCACGTAGACTAGTGCTCACGTTGGAGCGTGCCACCGATAAGGTTGTTGAAATCTCATCGGCGGGAAGCGGCCTCGCAGCCAGGTAGAGAAGCGCATGCACCTGGGCCACTGTGCGGTTGATGCCCCACTTCGTGCCCATTTCGCCCCAGTGCAAGATGAACTTCTCTTCGACTGGAGCCAGGCTCGTTTTTGCGTGTTCGGTCATCGCGCCTCCCGATATTTCGATGTGGCTTCCGTTGTCTGTTGTTTCTGTCTATTCAGAAAATACAGCACATAAGGACGGAACGTCAAGAGATTTTCGATGGTGCTTTCCCGGCTCGCTAGCTGAGTTCCGCCATTAGGGGAATCTAGAGATTGTCCGGTTTTATGTAAGTAGTTGATCTATCATCTACATAGGACCGATTTGACCAGGCCAAAAAGGAACTATAGTTCCTCTTTCATGGCAAGGGAACGCGATTCCGGAGCGCGATGGCGAGCGAGAAGAGGAGAAATGCCCAAGAGCATTCATAACACAGAGAACCGGAACAGCGGCGCGAGTGCATCGACTTAGAGTGTTCGCGCGGTTTCCGGCATTGCCGGAACTAGTTCGGGCACTTCAATCCGGATCACCGTGCCCTCTCCAGGACGGCTTTCTATCTCCAATCGGAAATCCGTTCCATACAAGACGCGGAGCCGTTCGCGCACGTTGCTGAGCCCGATTCCCTCGACGTAGACGTGCGGCATGCGCTCCTCGGAAATGCCCACTCCGTTGTCTTCAATTTCCACGCGCAACCTGCCATTGTGCTGCTCCGCATGCAAACGGATGCGGCCGCCTTCAATCTTCGGCGCTAATCCA
>QHYO01000634.1 GCA_003224135.1 Acidobacteriota bacterium
GACGCCTGGACTCCCGCTGGCGCAGGCGTAATTCGGAAACACCGTCGTATCTCCGCCGGGGAAACCTTGGAACGTTCCCAGGCATGGGACGAAGTTTGGATCGAGCACACCAGCTTGCGGCAGCGCGTTGATGCCTGTTTCGAAGAAGTTAGAGAGGCTTCCGGCAGCACCGCCTCCGAAGGCCACGGGAAGGTACGGAGCCTGGAAGCTTAGCTGGTCAACGGTGCCCACATCCTCGCGTACGAAGTAGATGCCGTATCCACCGCGAATGGTGGTGGTGTGTTTGCTGCCGAGGTCATAAGCGAAACCCAAACGAGGCGCAAGACCGGTGGAGTAATCATTCTTGTAGGTGGTATCGCTGCCGGAGCCGGAAAGGCCGGTCACGTTAAGTTTGTTCGCACAGCTTCCATTGATGAACGGATATTGGCCGCTGTTGGCCAAGTCCGCGTCCAGATTGCCGATGTGGCAGAGGTTGTCGTGAAAAGCGCCGAGACCTTCTACACGCAGGCCGACGTTCACCGTGAGATTGCTCCGTACCTTCCAATCATCCTGCGCGAAGAACGCGTAGTCGCTGGTACGGTACTCGTGATTGTCGACGCCACCGCCGCCAAAACTAAAGTCCGGCTTGCCGATCAGCAGCTTTTGCCAATCGGTGAGATTGTCCGGAGTGCTGCCAGCGTTCGAATCGTTGACAAAGAAGAGCTGGCCATTAAAGACCTGAGGAAAGAGTTTGTCCAAATTTACGCGTGTATATTCGCCGCCGAAGCGGAACACATGGGCGCCTTTCACCCAGCTTACCGTATCGGTGAAGTTGAAGGTGTTTTGGTCTTGAAACTGGTCAGCCGGAGGCGTGGGGCCGATCTGGAAACCGGACGTACCGAGAGTGAATTTGTAGATGGAAGTGGTGACGCTGTTTGTCGGGCGGTCGATGCCGAGATCAGCAGCCGTGACTGGCGGCACGTTAACAAGGCTGTCGTTGATATGCACCAGACCGAAACGAAAATCGTTGACCAAAGTAGGTGAAAAAAGATGCGTTTCGTTGATGCTGAAGAAGCGCGCGTGAACTGGAATGTCATAGGGAAAATTCAGGTCGGTGGCGCTGATGCTGCTCGCCAGTGTTCCGCCGAGAGAAGCTTGCAAACCGCCAGCGCCAAAGGGCAGCACCGATTCAGAATCGGAAAAGAAAAATCGCGCTGAAATCTTGTCCTGGCCGGCGCGAAATTCGCGGTCCCAATTTGCCGTGAACTGGTCGTCAGTATACTTTCCGGGCTTCCCAACGATTAGCGTGCCGGTGCCGCCCGCGGTTCCAGAAATCGACGGGATCAGAAAGCCGTTTGGATCGCTGAACTGGTTGCTCTTAAAATTCAGCAAGGCGAGAGTAACCGGATCAAGCCCCGTGACACCTGTGGGAAGCCCGTCCGGGAAAAAAGCCGAGATCAGCGAAGGTTCTGAGCGATCTGTTGGGATCACAGGAAAACCGGGGTTATTGATTTGCGTGCCTGGAGAAAGGGCGCTGCGTTGCCGCGTTCCCTGGTAGTTCACGAAAAAATAGCCAAGTTTTTCTTTGACCACAGGGCCGCCAAGGCTAACGCCAAAAATGTTCTGCTTCACCGAAGGACGCGGTTGCGAGTTGGCATTGAGGAAATATTCGTTGGCATTCAGAACATCATTGCGGAAGTACTCGTAAGCGTCGCCGTGATACTGGCGCGTGCCGGACTTTAAGATGGCATTGACGTTGCCGCCGCCATTGCGGCCCTGGCTAGCATCGTAGAGCGATGTTTGTACCTTGAATTCCTGAATGACATCGGGATTCGGCAGAGGAATATAGGTCGCTTGCGCAACGTTGTAGTCCGTGGCGCTGACTCCATCGATCAAGTAGTTGTTGTTGTCCTCGCGTTGCCCGTTGACGATGACGCGCACGTTGCCACGTCCAAGCTGAGCGGAAGCATTCAGTTCGCTTTGTGCGCCGCTCGATAGAGTCAAGAGTTGCTGATAATTCTGCGTGGCCAGGGGCAGTTCGCGGATGGTCTGCGTTCCGAGAGATTGTCCGGTGGTGGGATTGCTGGTTTCAACGTTCGTAACGTCAGCGATGATTTCGACTCTTTCAGAGACGGAACCGGGTTTGAGCGTGATGGTAACTCTTGTGGTTTCGGTGACACGCACTTCGATGCCTTCTGCTTTGGCTTCGGAGAAGCCGGATTTATTGACCACGACGTAGTAGGAGCCAGGCGGCAATAAAGCTGCGACGAAGGTGCCTTCGGACGAAGTAGGAACCTTGCGGACAAGAGTTTCCGTACCCGCATTGATAATTTGTACTTCCGCTCCGGCGATCGACGATCCAGATGAATCAATTACCTGCCCGCTGATGGCGCCGGTAGCGCCGCCCTGGCCGTAAGCCGCACTTCCCAATCCAAAATGAAATACCGCGAGTAGAAACACCCCGAGCAGAAAAGTTAAACTGCGATGCATTTTTCCCCCCAGCGTAGAACTGCACTGAAGTCCGAAGACTTCACCCCTTGTGCGTGAAACTTAGATGCGCGCATCCAGGATCGCGTGACACGACGCGAATCAGGACAAGCACATCCCTGAAATGAAACTAGTGTTTCACTTGCGGGCTTGTCAAGATTCTGTGCATGCAAAATTTCCATTGTCTACATCCAGGAAAGGTACCTGAGTGACCCGGGCAGGAAGCACGGGGCACAAACAGGCGCTGCGGGTTTTAAGCCTTGACCGCCGCTGCCAGGGGGAACAGTATCAAGTGCCAGGCTCAAGGGGAGTAGGTAACCGGGGAAGGTCCCGAAGCGTCCTACTTGATGGAACATGCCCCGCCAGGGGGGTGAGCAATGACCAGCCTTCGTAGTCTTTTTGCAGCCATTTCCGGTATAGCGCTGATTGCCACAGGTGGCGCAGCAGTTGCGTATGCGGACTCGGGCCACGCTCGGATCGTTAGGCTGAGCCTTGTCCAGGGAGATGTGCGTTTCGCGCGCGACGTGAAGGGTGACCCGTTGGCAGACGGGCATGGCGATTGGGAAGCTGCGGTGCTCAATTTGCCCATACGGCAAGGCTACGTTGTGGCGACGGACAATGGCCGCGCGGAAGTGGAATTTGAAAATGGCGCGATGGCGTTTTTGGCGGAAAACAGCGTATTGGAGTTCTACGACCTCTCGAGCGAGGACGGAGGATTCACCACTCGGCTGATTTTGCGGCAAGGTTCGGCAGAGTTCTATGTAAATCCCGGTCAAGGAGACTATTTCAGCGTAACCGGCGGCGACTTTAGCGTGCAGGCTGAGACGAAAACCACCTTCCGAATGAATAATTTCGATGATGGAAGCAGTGTCAACGTGGTGCATGGCCATTTAACGGCGCTCGCGAACGGTAAGAACACAGCCTTGTCGAAAGATCAGTCGCTTTCCCTGAAAGCAGGCGATGCGAGTTCATTGCTGGTGGAACGCTCGCCCGCTAACGACGAGTTTGACCAGTGGGTAAGCGGAAGGATTGATAGCGTGAGCACCGCGACGAACGCTGCGATGCAGTACTCGAATTCGTATAACTATACGTCTGGTTACGGCGATCTTTACACGTACGGAGCGTGGCTCCCGATAGCGGGTTACGGAAACTGCTGGCGGCCCTATGGAGTGGGGCTGGGCTGGTCGCCATTCGATTATGGCTCCTGGTATTACGATCCATTTTTTGGGTGGAGTTTTATCGGTGGGCAGCCGTGGGGCTGGCTACCGTACCATTACGGTGGATGGCTGTTCCGGCCGGGTGTGGGATGGGTTTGGAGCCCCTCTGGTTCGTTTGGCGGGGGAGGCGGCGTTGGTCGCTGGAGACCGGTGACTGGCGTCTGGGTTCGCTCGACAGGCGGGGTCGGAATCGTACCGTCGCACCCCAACGACGTGAAGGGCAAAACACCGCTGAATCTTCAGTCAGGCTTGTTCGCGGTAACCACACGTGGAGTGTCCGGAAGGCTGCCGGTCGAAAACGGCGAGCGTTGGAAGGTGGAAAATAAGCCTGCTCGGGATGTGCTGCAGAACCAACTGGCTGCAGCTTCGGCACCGTCTCGCGTGTCGCGAACGATGGCCGGGAGTGGAGTGACCGGTTCGCGCGCTGCAACGGGCGAACGCGACTCAACGATTATATTTGATCGAACGGAGCGCCGATTCGTGAATTCCGATGCGACGCAATCGACGGCACGGGGCGCGTCAGAAAGCAGCGAAAGCAAGGCCGGCGCAACGGCGCAGGGATCCGGGCAAGTGCAAGGACAGGGACGAGCGAGAATTCCTCCCGGGCAAAACCGTTCTGCGGGCGACACGACGGCGAACGTGCCCCCAACCTCTGATCGTGCGAACGGGCGGGAAGCACAAAGCCCGTCCGTGCCAAACGCGCGACCCGCAGCCCCGGCTCCGCCCAGACCGACCGTGGCGCCGCCTAGCGTGCCGCGAGCCGTGACCACGGAAAGAGTCTTTAACGAAGGTCGTGCAAACAGCGGGGGAGGTTCCCGCGGAGGAGCGGGCGGCGCGAGCAGTCCGTCGCCACGGGCGTCCGCCCCTGCACCTTCCGCTTCGTCCGGATCGAGCGCCAGGTCATCCTCTGGCAGCAGCAGTGGTGGCGGGCGACCGCACTAGCCGACGAGACTATTCGACGACAACCGTAAGAGAAAGGCCCCGCTCTCGGGGCCTCTTGTTTCTTGCGCGTCGATTCACACCTGCGGGAACAAGATTCCCGCGTAGCCCACAACCGCGCGGGCGTCACCGGAAACGTCCGCCGAGGTCGCGTACTTCGCA
>QHYO01000635.1 GCA_003224135.1 Acidobacteriota bacterium
AAGATGTACGGAAAGGGACGCGTCTACTACTCTACGCTTGGCCACGTGGAACAGAATTGGGACGACCCCAGGATTCAGAAAATGTATGTGGAAGCCATCAAGTGGGCCATGGGCCTCGTTGATGCCGATGTCAAGCCGCGACCGGTTACCAACCCATCCGGAGATGCGCAGAACGACGGCGCAAAAAACAAGCTCGGCACAGGGCACGCCCCGGGAATGCCATAAGTGAGTTGGTTCAGGCGATAAAGGTAAGGATTTCTTTTTCGCGAATCGGGGACTGGAGGCTCAAAGCAAATGTGGCGATTGATTTTCTCGTTGCTGCTGGCGTTGGCGGCTTGCGGCCAAACGAACCACCCGATTCTCGCAGTCGGTTCACCTGCCCCTGATTTCTCCTTGCCCGGAGTGGATGGGAAAATCCATCGACTTGCCGATTTTGCGGCCTGTCCAGTGCTGGTCGTCGTATTCACCTGCAATCACTGCCCGATCGCCCAAATGTATGAGCAGCGCATTCAGCAATTAGAAACTGACTACCGCGATCGCGGAGTGGCGGTTATGGCCATTCAGCCCAACGACCCGAAGGCCATTCGAATCGATGAACTGGACTCTTCCGACACCAGCGACAGCCTCGACGAAATGAAAATTCGCGTCGCATACAAGCATCTCCGCTACCCCTACCTCTATGACGGCGAAACACAATCGGTCACGCGCGCGTATGGTCCGCAGGCCACGCCTCACGTCTTCATTTTCGACCGGGACCGTAAGCTGCGCTACGAAGGCCGAATGGATAACAGCTATCGCAAGGAGATGGTGAACACCCAGGACGCTCGCAATGCGGTTGACGCGTTGCTGGCAAACCGCGAGGTACCCGTGAAACACACCGGTGTCTTCGGTTGCTCGACGAAGTGGCAGGAAAAAATTGCGTCCCACATGGAATCGCTCCGGCGGATCGAAGAACAGCCAGTCAAATTGGAAATGGCGACGGCCACCGACCTGAAAGGGCTTCGTGAAAACCCCGCCAAGCACATGGTACTCATCAGCTTTTGGGCCACTTGGTGCGGTTCGTGCATCGATGAGTTCTCTGATTTCCAGGACACCTATCAGATGTACAAGAATCGCGATCTGGAATTAGTCACCGTGTCTGCCAACATGCCTGACGAAAAAGCCGGGGTGCTAAAAATGCTTCTGAAAAAGCACGCCAGCAGCCGGAACCTGTTGTTTGGTTCGAACGATACGTCAGAACTTCAGACCGCATTTGATCCAACATGGGAGTCGGCGGTTCCCTATACCATTCTGCTTGATGCCGACAGGAAAGTTCTCTACAAGAGCTTGGGCAGCGTGGATATCCTTGAACTGCGCCGGACGATTCTGGCGAACCTTGCATCGGATTACACCGGCTTTAACCAATACTGGCAGTCCACTTCCACCCGGAGCGAGCGGTGAAGACGAAAGGATTTTGTTTTGTGGTAGCGGCGGAAAGCGAGTCACAGCGGTCCAAGGAGGCAGTCTTGTTCGAGCGGAGAATCTTAGCAATGCTCATGATGTGTGCCGTAGTTCTATCAGCACCGCATTGCGTTGCGCAGCAAAGCTATGCCGTGATCGCGCAGAATAGCATCCCGATGAAAACGCGTGACGGCGTGACACTATATTCGGACGTTTACCGTCCGAAGGCCGAGGGGAGATTTCCAGTGATCCTGATGCGCACGCCTTATGATAAGAGCGCGAGTTGGGCGGTCGCGCCGGCGTATCAGATCGCCGCGCACGGCTACGTCGTCATCGTGCAAGATGTTCGCGGGCGCTACACATCTGAAGGCGAGTGGTACCCTTTCCGCCACGAGTCGAACGACGGCTACGATGCAGTCGAGTGGGCTGCTGCGCTGCCATCCTCGGACGGCAAAGTTGGCATGATGAGCGGTTCCTACGTCGGCGCAACCCAAATGCTCGCTGCAATTGCACATCCCCCGCATCTCGCGGGAATCTGCCCTATGGTCACGGCCAGCAATTATCACGACGGCTGGACGTATCAGGGCGGAGCACTCGAACAGTGGTTCGACCAGAATTGGACGACCCAGCTCGCCACAAACACGCTATGGCGATTGATTGGGAAAAACACGAACGCGCTGCGGAGCGCGCCCATGCTTCCGCTCACTCATTATCCCACGTTCAATTACACCTCGCTTCCGGCGGGTGCCGACGCCACGGCGCAACTTGCGCCGTATTATCTTGATTGGCTCGCGCATCCCGACTATGACGCGTATTGGAGGCAGTGGTCGATCGAGGAGCATTTTTCTGATATTCGAGTCCCCGCCCTTCACATCGGCGCTTGGTATGACATTTTTCTAGCCGGCACACTGCGGAATTACATGGGAATCAAGGCGCACGGCGGCACGGACGCGGCACGCAACAACCAACGCCTGCTGATACAAATC
>QHYO01000637.1 GCA_003224135.1 Acidobacteriota bacterium
CGAACTTCTTCGTTTCATGCGCCGCCGTTATCCGCAAGTCAGTTGGGAGCTGATTCTCTCCGGCCGCGGCTTCCGCACCCTTCACGAATTTCTCGATCCTTCGATCAAACACGCTACTTTTGCTGATCCGGACGCCGATCCAGCTCCGGAAATCACGCAGAATGGTCTCAACAAAACTTGTCCTGTGTGCGTCGAAACGATCGATCTGTGGACTGACATCTACGGCGCGGAGGCGGGAAACCTCGCTCTGAAAGTTCTTGCGCTTGGCGGCGTTTACGTTGCCGGCGGAATCGCCGTCAAAATCCTGGAAAAAATGAAGGACGGCGCGTTCTTCAAGTCTTTCATGGACAAATGGCATTTCGAAAATCTGCTGAAGAACATTCCCGTCTCCGTCATCCTTAACGAAAACGCCCCGCAACTAGGCGCGGGCTACGAAGCTCTTCGCCTGGTGCAAAAGTAATCATCCGGCACTTCTTCTCGCATTCCCGTTGTCTGCATCTCACCGATCATTCCGCTCAGGACTCTGCCGCATCATCGTCGCAGTCGGCACAATCTCCTCATCCCCGGGAGCGCTTCCGTTCTTGCGGTTTTCTTTCCAGGCACACGACGTTCCTGGTCACCCGGAAAGGACTTCTATTCAGACCTACAACACCGCGAAGTCAACAACCCCGCGTCGGAATTCCTCGATTGCGATAACACCAAAACGACTACAGCTGTCCATGGCCATAGAGACATCGCAACTGTTAGGGCAATGCCTCCCGCCAATCCATTCAAACCGGTTCTCGCTCTTGTTACTCTCCTACCATGCCCTGGCCCGCCATCGCCCTCGACGAATGGAAACCCGTCTCCCGCCCTGTCGCCATGATCGCGATTGCTTTCTATCTCCTCTTTCTTCTCTACGCCGCCAACAACCGCTCCGGCTTCCTATTCCTCGATTACGCCAATCTCGCCATCCACGAAGCCGGACATCCGCTCTTCGGCATTCTCGGCGGTGGCGGAGAGAACGGCTTCGGCTACACGCTCATGGTCATGGGCGGCACACTCCTCGAACTCATAGTCCCCCTCGCCTGCGCCGCATATTTCTTCTTCCGCCGGGAATCCATCGGCATCGCCTTCTGCGCATTCTGGTTCTTCGAAAACTTTCTCTACATCGGCACCTACATGTCCGACGCTCGCACCAGCGCGCTCCCTCTCGTCGGCTCCGGGGACAGCGACTGGGAAGTCCTCTTCACTCAGTGGAATCTTATGCTCCACGACACACAGATCGCCCACGCCACCCGCACCCTCGGCTGGCTAGGCATGCTCGTCTCTGTAGCCTGGTTCGCTTCTCGCGCCTTCCGCAGACACCCGGACAACTTGCGATAGATTTTTTCTAATTTCAGTTCTGTTTGTTAGGGCGCGGTATGCTGCGCCCTTTGCTTTCTCTCGCGTAGCGACGAGTCTGTGCGGGTCATTCCTGTTCCTGATCCGGAGATGCGACGCCGACGGCGTATCCGGCAAACCAACCGCTCGGGGCCAAACCAGGCGCATTCGACTGGCCGGAATACGCGGTTCGAAATGACTTTCCCCTGAATCCAAGCTGATAGAGCTGCCCGTTAAGCGTGAATTGATCGGTCTGCGTGATGGTATTCATATGTACAGTCACGAACGCATTGGTCGTCGTGTTCACAATGACCTGTTGTCGATAGGTTGACACCTGTATGGGTGTGCCCTGGCTGAAGGACGCAGGATTGCTGAAATTCGAAGCGGTGCTGTTGAAATAAATCGTGGTCGTGCCCGTGCGGTTGATGATTCGCAGAGGGCCGTCAGAAATGACGCGATCAGTTGTCGCGTTGGTGACGAAAGTAAACAATGCCGTACTCTCGTTCTGCGGCGTGCTGCTGGAGAAGATGGAACTCAGTCCCTCAATGTTCGACAGATAGCCGAATTGTTGTGAGGTCGTCGGAGTGTTGTTGACCTGGCCCACGAATTCGAGCACGTTCCGTCCGCCGGGCATCCCGATTACCGATGCACCGTGAGATTTTGCCAAGCCGGAACCCAGCAGTGCCATGACTGCTAAAGCCAGAACGCCAAACAGCTTTCTCATGTGAACTTGTCCTTTTCCGGAGAGCGAGGGGAATCCGCCTCCACCTGCGAAATTCCAAACTGTGGTTATGCCTACCGCGCCTGGACGGACAAAGGCAATGGAGAGCGGCTAGAGCTTGTATCAATTCCGTGTGTAGTAGCCCCAAGGTGCTGGAATCATTGGAATCGGGAACTCGGTACGCCGAACTGGAGTAGAATGGCCGAAAGTTAGAGGTACCTGCCTTTGCCAGTGCATCCCCTCAGCCCTGATCGATTGGAGCTCAACCTCAAGCGTTATGAGCTTCGCCGTGGCGGCGCGGTGTTAAAGCTTGAAAAGATCCCCATGGAGTTGCTGATCTTTCTTGTGGAGCACAAAGATCGGCTCGTCAGCCGAGACGAGATCATCGAGAAAATCTGGGGAAAAGGCGTCTTCCTGGATACCGAGCAGGGAATTAACACTGCCGTTCGCAAGATTCGGGTGGCGCTCCGGGAAGATCCGGAAGAGCCTCGTTACCTCCAGACGGTAGTGGGGAAGGGCTACCGTTTCATCGGTCCAATCACCCTCGCCGCTGACGTTGGAAGCGGAATCACTGACATAGCGCCGGATTCGCCAGGGAAACGGCGCGGATTCCCTATCCGAACTGCTCTGGTTGTTGTTGCTGTGTTTGCGAGCTTAGCGCTCCTAATGTTGGGAATGAATATCTTTGGCCTGCGTACTTCGCTTTTGAACCGCGATCTTCCCATTCGCTCAATCGCAGTCTTGCCCCTTGAAAACTTGTCCGGGGATCCCGCGCAGGAATATCTGGCAGATGGCTTGACTGATGAACTCATTACGCACCTGGCCAAGCTGGGCTCGCTGAAGGTTATCTCTCGCACCTCCGTCATGCAGTACAAGTCCGCGCATAAGCCGCTGCCGGAGATTGCTCGCGCGCTAAATGTGGAGGGAATCGTCGAGGGTTCGGTGGTACGTTCCGGCGGTAAGGTGCGTGTGACAGTGCAGTTCATTCGCGCTGCGAACGATCAGCATTTATGGGCCGAGGATTATGAGCGCGACTCCGGAGATCTGATCGATCTTCAGCGAGAGATTGCTCGCGCCATCACGCAACAGATTGCTCTAAATCTAAACTCCGAGCAGCAAGCCTACTTCGCCCAGCGAACCCTGCACGACCCGGAACTCAACGAGGCTTACTTGCGCGGACTTTTTTTTTGGGACAAGCGTACGGAACCTGACCTCCGCCGCGCCATCCAGAATTTCAATCTCGCTATTTCGCGCGATCCCGGCTTCGCTCCTGCGTATGCTGGCGTCGCCAATAGTTACAACCTTTTGTGGTATCTCGGTTTCATCAAAGCCAACGAAGCGGTGCCCCAGGCTCGCTCCGCTGTGGAGAAGGCGCTGGCGCTTGATCCGCAATCGGCGGAGGCGCACGTCGCTCTCGCTTACCTTATGCATCATTACGATTGGGATTGGACCGGCGCGGAGAAGGAACACCGCCGCGCGATCGAACTCAGTCCGGGATACTCGCTCGCACATCAGTGGTATGCCTATTATTTGCGATCATGTGGCCGTTTCGAGGAATCGCTCGCGGAATACGAGCGCGCGCGCGAGTTGGATCCTCTATCCGTGCTGAAGACCCTCCGGGTCGCTGCGGGCCACGCTCGAAAGCACGATGACGTCGTCGCCCTCTCTCTCATTCGTCGAGCTATGGAGTTGAACCCTTCCGATAGTGCTGCTTATTATTCGTTGGCTGAATTGATGGAAAGAGAAGGCCATGCCCCGGACGCCACTCGAGAATGGCGGACTGCTCTCCGGCTTGATGGTGACCAGCAGCTGCTTGATCTGTTCGACGCGACGTTGCGCAAATCCGATTTTCCGGCGGCTAAGCGCGCAATCGGAAAGACCCTACTCGCGAGGATGACAACCATAGCCAGAACCGGTTATGTGTCTCCTCGCACTTTTGTTGAGCTTTACGCTCGCATCGGTGACAAGGAAAATACCTTGCGCTGGCTCGACCAGGCTTTCCTAGAACATTCCAGTTTTCTTGTACAGATCCGAGAAGATTCGCTCTATGAAGATCTGCACAGCGAGCCTCGCTTCCGCGCGATGCTCCTCCGAATGAGAATTCCGGGCGTGGATTTCTCACGCATCGTTTGCCCGTCTGCTACTTGCCCGTCTTATCTCCACCAGCAAAATCCTCAGACCGCCCCAGCTCCAGGTCCAGCGAATCCACCACATTCCTTTGCAGCCAATGCGGGTGGCCCGAACCGTAAATCACCAAAAGCCACTCCTCCGGCGACCTAATCACGCCACGCAAATTCGCAAAGATCCACAGACGTCTTCGGTGGTTTAACTAGTTGGCCAGCGCATCACACAGAGGCTGCAGCGCCGTTGTATCCCCGAAAACGAAGTATTCGTCGAACGGGTGTTGTCCCGCCTCGCTTAGAATCGTTCCATCCTCTGTTATGGTCGCTCGGCCTGCATCGATCAACACGGTCCCCGCCATTCTGCAAATAGATTCGAGTTCCGCCAGAAAGCCTCTCGGTTCCGCTCGTGTTGTCCCCTGGAATTGTTAAATCGTGAACATGCGTAATCGACCCGGAAAACGCCACAGCCTTGTGGTTCAATGGGTTGCTGAACGTGCCCGCCAGATATTCGCGGAAATGCCTCTTTAGCAAGTTCCTGTTCTGGTCATAGTAACGTCGGCCTTGTACAGACCTCGTCGAGAATTGGAATTCTTCAAACGTGTTCGCCCCACTCCCGCACGCAAGTCCGCTGTCTCCCGCGAATGGCGGGTCGCTGAAGTTTACAGTGCACAGCGTTCCGAAACCGGATTTCTCGCAGACCGGATTGAATTCCGGGGGCGGGGGCGGAATGAGCGTCGACGGATCGACCGAGACTGGATGTCCCGCCCACACGGACTGCGATTGGTAGCGATCGTTTATACGGAACTGGGCGACACGGACCAGGCGTTCTTTTGGCTGGAAAAAGCGTACAAAGGCCGCGAGCATGATCTCGCCTTCTCAAACGTATGGCCCTTGTTCGATAGCCCCCGCCCGGACCCCCGGTTCAAAGATCTCATGCGGCGGATCGGCCTTCCACAAGCGACTTGAGTATCTTTCTTCCACCGACACCCTGTTTTTCCACTCGTTACTTCGTTATGCCCCTACTTCTTTAGGTCGTCTTTGTGCGAAACTTCATTCCATGAGCGGCAAGCCTCTACACCTCGACGTGAACCAACAGATTGAGTGCGCACACACGCTCGCATCGCGCTTCTACACTGATCCCGAAATTCTTGAAATTGAAAAAAACAAAATTTTTCGCCGTACTTGGCAGCTCGTTGGCACTCTCGATCACGCTTGCGGTGAGGTCAACGGAGTGAAGCGCACGATTTCCGATCCGGAAACTTATTTCACTGCCGACGTAGCAGGCGAGCCGCTGCTCATCGTGCGCGACAAGCCCGCCGCGGCCGGCAAGGAGGGAACGCTGCGCGCGTTCAGCAATGTCTGCCGCCACCGCGCAGGACCGATCGCTCTCGGCAGCGGTTGCAAAAATGTGATGCGTTGCCAGTATCACGGATGGACCTACACACTCGACGGCCGCTTGATTGGCACTCCCGATGTCGAGGGCGTGGAATTTTTTGATCGCAGCACCATGGGTATGGTGCCGGTTCGCCTTGAAACTTGGGAGAAACTCATCTTCGTGAATTTCGATTTTGACGCCCCACCGCTCTCCGAATATCTTGGACAAATTCCCACCCAGGCGCGAGGCTTTCAGTTTGAAGGATTGCAGTTTGCCGAGCGCCGCGATTACGTGATCGATTGCAACTGGAAGGTATACGTCGACAACTATCTCGAGGGCTATCATATTCCGATCGCGCATCCTGGCCTCATGCGCGAAATCGATTACGCGCAATATCGCACCGACACATTTCGCTATTATTCGCAGCAGTTCGCGCCCATTCGCGCCATGAAAGCGGAAGACGCCGGTGAACGCTTCTACGCGCCCGGCACCGGCCTCCAGCAGGCGCTGTACTTCTGGATTTTTCCGAACCTGATGCTCAACATTTATCCAGACAATATTTCGACGAACGTCATCGTTCCGCTTTCAACCGAAAAAACGCTCACAATTTTTGAATGGTTCTTCCACGATGTGGACCAGCCGAAAACGCGCGAGCGTATCGACAAAGCCATCGCCTTCAGCGACGAAGTCCAGCAAGAAGACATTACGCTTTGCGAAAACGTGCAGCGCGGCCTCCGCTCTTCCACTTACGACCGCGGCCGCTACTCCGTAAAACGCGAAAATGGCGTCCATCACTTCCACATGCTCCTAAGTGAATTCCTCGAACACGCTGAGACTATTCGCGCCTCGCAGAACCAGAAACTGTAAACCGCCGCTACAAAAAAGAAGGGCCGCGAGGAATTCGCGGCCGATGGAAACACGAGAAAGAACAATTCGCAGATCGAACCGATTAAGGCTTTTTACAGGAAATCGAACAGGGCGCCCGAGCGCGCTTTCCGCGATTTCGTTGCGCGTGAGAGTTCCTCCGACGGAACGGACGAGGAGAAAAAGAATTTCAAACTCCGCGCCGGTGAGCGGAAGTTCCTCGCCGTTTCGTAAAACGCGCAGCGTTTTCACTGGATTTCGAGATCTCCGACGGAGAGAATTTCCAAAGGCGGATGGGCAGCGCGTCTGCGAAGGACGGCGCGAATACGGGCGACCAGTTCGCGAGGATTGAAAGGCTTGGGGAGATAGTCGTCGGCGCCGGCTTCGAGGCCGGCAATGGGGTCGGCGTCATCGCCGCGGGCAGTGAGCATGATGACGGGTATTTGCGAATGCAGGCGAATGCGGCGGAGAACTTTGCGGCCGTCGAGAACCGGCAGCATGACGTCGAGGATGACGATCTCGAAGGCGCCGGACCCTCGCGGACGCCGGATTCGCCGTCATGAGCGGCGGTGACAACAAGGCCATCCATTTTGAGGAGCTGCGAGAGCGACTCGCAGAGTGCGGTGTCATCGTCAAC
>QHYO01000638.1 GCA_003224135.1 Acidobacteriota bacterium
GGAAACGTCCGCGCCGCGCCAGCGGTAGATGGACTGGTCTTCGTCGCCGACAACGCAGATGTTCTGGTGCGGGCCGACGAGTAGGCGGAGAAGATCGTACTGAACACGGTTGGTGTCCTGATATTCGTCGACGTGAATGTATTGAAAGCGACGCTGCCACTTTTCTCGGACCGCGGCAGAATCGCGCAAGAGTTTCGCGGAGCGTAGCAGAAGATCGTCAAAATCGAGGGCTTTGCTCTGCGCGAGGATTTTTTCGTACTGGGCATAGATGTCGGCGGTATGACGGGCATCCGGCGAAAAGGCTTCACTTCGCATCATTTCCGGAGTTTTGGCGTGATTTTTGGCAAAGCTGATCTGGCTGAGAACGCCGCGCGGCTGGAGTTCGTCATCCTCGAGATTGAGCGTGCCGATCGCGAGCTTTACGGCTGCGAGTTGGTCGTTGTCGTCGAAGATGGAGAAATTGTTAGGAAGGCGGGCGGAGGCAGCTTCGCGGCGAAGCAGGCGCGCGCATAGCGAATGGAATGTCGAGAGCCACGGGCGTTCTGGAGGAACTGCGGCGCGAAGGAGAAGGTCGGAGACGCGATTCTGCATTTCTTCGGCGGCTTTGTTGGTGAACGTGACGGCGAGAATCGATTCGGCGGGTACGCCGCTCGCGATGAGCTTGGCCATACGAAACGTGATGGCGCGCGTCTTGCCGGTTCCCGCCCCCGCGAGGATGAGGACCGGACCTTCGGTACTTTCGGCGGCGAGACGCTGTTCCGGGTTCAGAGAGTCGAGAAAGTTTTGCATGAGTTTGGAAAAGAAAAATGGTGACACTGCAATGTTAGCCGACGCTGAGAGACTGCGCAAATTTCGGAAAAACGGCGGCCAGAGATTCGAGCTAACAATTATGAAAAAAACGGGATCGTGAAGTGTGAATCAGCGGGAGGCCGGGTGGCTGAGATCGATGTCGAAATACATCAGGCTGCGATTTTTTTCCAGCGAGAGAAGGTCGGGGATGTATAAGTGCGCGTTCGAGAGAAGATCGAACTGGTTCTGAAGATCAAAGTAGAGGAGACCCGCGATTGTGGAGTGTGGGGCTACAACGCTGGAGTGCAAGCCGGCGTCCTCGGCAAGTCTCCTGAATTCCTCCCAGTGTTTGTCGCGGCCGCCAGGAGAGGTGGGTATGGGAATTGGGAGGCGCGGCTTGGAAGCGCCTTTGAGTTTTGGATGGAGCACGGCATCTGCAAGCTGCTCTGAAGAAAGTGCAGGGAGGTCCTGGCGGTTGCTGTCTTCAAAAACGAGATTGAGGCGGATACGTTGAAGGCCGATTTTGATGCTTTCGTCGGAATCATTGCGAAAATTGACTTTGATTGCGAGCACGCCAGCACCATAGGGGGACTTTTTGGGGAATGTCGCTTTGTACTGATCGGCGGAAAGCCACGGCTCGGCGGCAACCGTGAGGCCGTCGTGAGAATCGAGCGCAGAGGTTGTGAGCGGCTTGGATGGCGATTGCTGCTGAATTTCCGTGTGCGATAGCGCCGGAAGGGCGACCAGCGCAAGCGGGATAAGGAAAGCAAGTGGTGAGCAGCGAAGGTTCCTTATCCAGTTATAATAAACTTTTGGCATCTCGACGTCTTCGATTCCTGGGGAATGAGCAGGGTTGTCCTGCGCCCTGCGGGTCAGACCGGAGCCTTGCTGAGTGTATCTCGTTTATAGCCTTCTGATGGGGCTCGCTGCGCTTTTGCTAACGCCGTATTGGCTGATCCAGGGCATTCGACACGGCAAATACCTTTCCAACTTAAAAGAACGGCTGGGGCTATCCTTTCCGGCTCTTGAAAAATTGCCATCCGCGAGGACCGGCGCGATTTGGCTGCATGCGGTGTCGGTCGGCGAAGTCCTCGCGGGTGTAACGCTTGCAAAGCGACTGAAGGAAGAGTTTAAGGAGAGCCTGCTTGTGGTGTCGACGACTACGATCACGGGGCAAGCGCTGGCCAGGGAACGGATGCCCTTCGCGGATGCGGTGATTTATTTTCCACTGGACTGGGCGTTTTGCGCGAGGCGGGCGACTGCCGCTGTGCAGCCCGCGATAGTGGTGGTAGTGGAAACAGAGATCTGGCCGAATTTTCTACGTGAAGCCTCGCGGAGGAACGTCCCCGTGGTTTTTGTAAGTGGGCGAATTTCGGACCGGTCGTTTGCGCGGTCACAGTCCTGGCTGAGCGTTGCGGGTTTTTACCTGCGGCCTTTCTTAAAGGATGCACTTGGGCGAGCAGCCGGCTTCTGGATGCAGAGCGAAAAAGATGCGGAGCGCGTCAAGGCATTGGGCGCTTCGCCGGAAAAGGTAAGGATCGCAGGAAATCTGAAATACGATTTGGAACTGCCGAAGAGCACGCCGCTGGCTGAGTGGCTGGAAGCGGAGCTTGCGAGGAACGGGCGGCGGCCGCTGATCGTTGCAGGCAGCGTGGTCGCGACCGAAGAGCCGCTGGCGCTGATTGCGTTTGGCGTGGCGCAGGGAGAGTATCGCAAGGCCCTGCTGGTGTTGGCGCCACGCAAACCCGAGCGGTTTGATGCGGCGGCAGCGTTCATCACGGAATCGCAGCGGACCTACGTCCGACGATCAAGTTTAAGTGTTCCATCACCTTCCGGACAGATGACTGGTGGAAACGAAACGCAGATCGCTGACGATGTGACTGTATTGTTGCTGGACAGCATCGGAGAGCTTGCGTCGCTGTACCGGTTGGCGGACGGGGTGTTCGTTGGCGGGTCGCTGGTGGAATCGGGCGGACACAATATTTTGGAACCAGCGGCATTTGGAAAGGTGGCGGTGTTCGGCGAATCGATGGAGAATTTTGCGGAGATTGCCGAGCGCTTCGTTGCGGCTGGCGCGGCGCTGCAGGTAGGCAGTCCCGAGGATGCGGGCGTGTCCTGGATTGAGCTGGTTAGAGATCCAGAGCGGAATGGGAGGATGGGCGAAGCCGCGCGGCGATTGGTGGACGAGAGCCGTGGCGCAACCGACCGCGCAATGGAAGCGATTCGGACGTATATTGCGAAGGAGCAGAGGGCAAAGTGAATGAACTTATCACTGCCAATCCGGCTGCTTCTTTGGCCATTTTCACTTGTGTATGGCGTGGCGGCCCGGTTGCAAGCGTGGCTTTACGCGCAGGGCATCTACTCAGTGAAGCGCTTGAATGCGCCGGTAGTCAGCGTGGGAAACCTAACGGTCGGGGGCACGGGAAAAACTCCGATGGTGCTCTGGCTGGCGGAGAGATTTCTGGCGGAGGGAAAGCGAGTGGGAATTCTCAGCCGCGGCTATCGAGGCTCGGGCGGGACCAGCGATGAAATAGAGATGTTGAAAGGGCGGCTTGGAAATCGCGTTGTTTTTGGAGTTGGGCCAGACCGCTACGTTGCAGGGCGG
>QHYO01000636.1:0-741 GCA_003224135.1 Acidobacteriota bacterium
CAGCCAACTTCGCCAACGCCAACAAGCCAGTCAACATCGCCCCGGCTCCCCAACAGGAAGCCGAACCAGTAGCCGGCGACTAATTTCGCGCAACTGTTTCAATCTGTTTCCTCTAGGGGCACGATCTATCGTGCCCCTCTTTTGTACGCCGCGCATGTTCGGCAGCTGCCTGGCTGTAAAATTTCTGGTGATGCTGGACTGAGCGTCGGGTGCCGCATCCTTCGTTTTTAAGGGTGGGGTTTTCTCCAATCGTCTGCGGCCGGATCCTTCGTTTACCCGCTCTATACTCTCCTTGGAGAATCCAACGTGCCTTCCCTACAAGACAAGATCGCGCTCATCACCGGCGCCAGCCGCGGCATCGGCAAGTCCATCGCCCTCGCTCTAGCTAAAGAAGGCGCCGACATCGCGGTGAACTATCATAAGCAAGCCGAAGCCGCCGAATCCGTCTCCGACGAAATCAAAAAATTAGGCCGCCGCTGCATCACTGTCCAGGCTGATGTCTCCGAATCCGCTCAAGTCGATCGCCTCTTCACCGAAATCGAAGACAATCTCGGAACTGTCAACATTCTCGTCAACAACGCCGGCATCGCCAGCGCGCTCTCTCCATCGCAAGTCACCGAAGCCAATTGGCACGAAACCGTCCGCGTCAATTTAACTTCCGTCTTTCTCGTCACCCAGCGCGCTCTTCCTGCCATGCGTACCAAACGTTGGGGCCGCATCATCAATCTCTCTTCCGTAGCA
>QHYO01000636.1:816-4697 GCA_003224135.1 Acidobacteriota bacterium
CCGTAGCAGCGCAGTACGGCGGCATCGTCGGCCCGCACTACTCCGCGTCCAAAGCAGGAATCCTCGGCCTCACCCGCTCTTATGCTTATTTCCTCGCCAAAGAGGGAATCACCGTCAACGCGATTGCCCCTGCTCTGATCGAAACCGACATGATCGCGGGCTTGCCTGCTCTTACTCCCGACCGCCTGCCCGTAGGCTCTTACGGCTCCGTCGATGAAGTCGCGCGTATCGCCGTCCTCCTCTCCCAAAGCAGTTTCATCACCGGCCAAACCATCAACCCCAACGGCGGCGTCTACTTCACCTGATGACCGTTGCCGGTTCTTGGTTTTGCGTGCCCACTCGGTTTTGGAGGGTGGGTCTTCTTTGGGAGCCTCTCCGAGAGGTCCACTTGGAATGCACTTGAACGATCACGCTGACGAATGAAAATTGCTATAATTAAAATTCACATAAAGGAAACGCGCATGCCCATCTACGAATACATCTGCGACGACTGTAAATCCCAATTCGAAAAAATCGTCATCAATCGCCAGCAGGAAATCTCCTGTCCCAACTGTTCCAGCAATAAGGCCAGCATCCAGCTTTCCGTTTTTAGTTCCGCGATTTCCGGCTCCCCAAAATCCTCCTCCGGCTCCTCAGGCGGCGGAAGCTGTTGCGGCGGCGGTTGCGGCTGCCACTAATTCTTTCTCCCGTACGGGCAGCGGGTGCCGGCTCTACTTGGAGCCTGAGATTAAAACGATCCTGTGCTCTTCTCCCTGGATGAAACGAGAAAGGCTCTGATGCTGATCAGCCATTCCTCTCTGTTGTTGTTTGTCACCGGCGCCGCGGTCCTTCTCGTCATTCCTGGCCCGGCGGTAACGTACGTGGTCAGCCGTAGCATCGGCCACGGACGAGCCGCAGGGCTCGTCTCCGTCATGGGCATCGTTGTCGGAACGCTCTTCCTATTTGGGCGCCGCATACTTGATCTATCTCGGCATTCGCACCTTAGGCCGCGACGATTCCGAATTGCTGCAAGCCGCCAATGGCGACCGCAGGCTCCTGCACATTTTCGCTCAAGGCGTGCTGGTCAATCTGCTCAACCCCAAAACCGCACTGTTTTTTCTCGCTTTTCTGCCGCAATTCGTGGACCCGTCCCTTGGACATCCCAGCCTGCAAATTTTCGAATTGGGAGTCCTGTTTGCCGTGATGGGGTGGTGCAGCGATTCGGTCTGGGCCCTGCTTGCCGGTACTGTAGCCGACCGTTTTCGTTCGAGCTTCCGTCTGCGTCGTGCCCAACGCAATATCTCTGGCGGCGCCCTCATTGCCCTCGGCCTGGCATCTGCCTTTTCCGGCGCCAAAACCAAGTAAAGTTGTATACTCCAGACCTCATCACTCTAGGAGGTACCTTTTATGTCCGCCTCCCCAGCAGTCTCCACACTCGATCAAAATAAGCAGCTCACGATCCGCTGGTTTGAAGAAATTTGGAACCGGGGCAACCGCGATGTCATCGTCCAACTTTTCGCTTCTGACGGTGTTCTTTACGATGGCGCAACCCTTATTCGCGGCCCCGCGGAGTTTGAGCGCTTCTACGATCGCCTCCGCGCACAATTCTCGGACATAAAAATCTCGCCTGTTCTGGTCTTGGCTGAGGGCGATCTTGCCTGCGTCCACTGGTTCGCTGAGGTCAAGCATTCCACCTCCGGCAAGTCGGCTCACATCACCGGTACCTCAATCGTTCGAATCAAGGACGGCCGCTTCGTCGAAGCCTGGCAGAACTGGGACGCCGCGGGCCTCGCCGCCCAACTTGCGGACACTCCTCCAGCCCCGCTCTTTTAAGTCACTTCGCCGGACACGGCCAAAGGTCGTTGCTCCGGCGGCAACAACGATGCTCCTCGCAGCGAATGGAAAAAATCAGCTCGCAACAAGGCGCTTCGCCTGCTTACGGTTTTGGACTGCCGTTCCGCGAATACGCCGTCACGTTCTCCGGTACCGCAATCCCCGCTTTCAGCCGCGCATCCGCAATGGGTGCCGTAGGGGTCACCGGCAGAGGAAGGACGCCTGCCCATACCGGCAACTCATAATCTTCTTCGTCATCCACTGGACCGCCTGTGCGCACCTTAGCCGACACTTCCTCGAGCGGCAACGCCAGCACCGTCGTTCCTTTCAACTCCTGCTCATTCGGCTGACGAATCTGGTCCCAGCGTCCCTTCATGATGTGCTCGGTGAAAAGCCGCAGTGCTGCCATTTTTTCCGTGGGATTCTCCACCAGCCGCGCCGTTCCCAGGATCACCACCGAACGGTAATTCACCGAATGATGAAACGCCGACCGCGCCAGCACCAATCCGTCGATCAAGGTAGCCGTTACGCAAACCGGAATCCCTTCGCTCAGTGTGCGCAGCATTCTGCTCGCCGCCGATCCGTGCAGGTACAACGTCTCACCCACACGCCCGTAATTCGTCGGGATCACGTACGGCTGCCCCTCCACTACAAAACCCACGTGGCAAACAAACGCCTCATCCAAAATGTTGAAAACCGTCTCGCGGTCGTACGCTCCACGCTTCGGCAGCCGCTTCACTTGCGTTCGTGATGTAGGTGTAAATGTGCTCATCCATCGAGGCTATCTGCGCCCTCTCGCACGCGCAAGAGCCAATCTGGACTTATGCCTTACTTCAAGATTGTCATTCCTAGCGGAGCCGCCCGTTTTCTCTCGCGTTCGCTGGAGCGAACGCCGGGCCGCACAGTCGAGGAATCTAGGGCTAGTTGTTTGAACTTCGCAAGCCGTCTCACGCAGCTCGCCTTCAAAGGGGTTACGCATTACGGCTTCGCTGGCTTCGCCTCACCTCGTACCACGCGGAACCCAACATACTCCGGCGCGGGCGTACAGTTCGCCTTCGCGTCCGCCGGACAATCCGCACTGCCGCCGATCAGTTTTCCTTTGCCATCTCGCGTCAGCACCCACTCCGCCACATTGCCGCCTAGATCATAAATCGGCTCTTCGTCATCTTTGCCTTGTCCGCGGAAGCTTCCGACTTCTCTCAGCAATGGAGCAGTTCCGGCGAGCTCTTTCGCTTTTTCGCGTAGCCGCGCCGCGTCTTCAGGATTCGGCGCATACCCGGCCCAATAGTCGAGCGTGTTTTCGCCATCGCGATGCTCGTATAAGTCTTTCACTTCGTCCTCGTAAGGAACGCGCCAAGTCTGTCCCGTCAGCTTACTAAGACAGGCAGCATACGATTTTGCGCCTTCCAGGCTGATGCCATTTGCCGGATAGTTTTGAGGAAAAGATTTTTCATCTCGGTCATCTTTGCGCATCCGTCTCGGCATCCCCCAGTTCTTGTTGCCACAGCTAGGATATTGAATTCGAGTCACCTCGAATCTGCCAATTTCAAGTTCACCGCGACGTATTACCTCAGGAATGACGAAAACTCCGCCAGGCATGCCAGATTTCTTGATTTCTAGATCGCTCTTCGGAAACTCGAGTCCATAACGATTCGCCCAAGTTTGCTGCACGGACCTGCGCCTATTGGCCTCGAACAAAGGAGAGTCCTTCTTTACCGCTTCGTTTTCGGGAGGAGCAGTTTTGAAAAAATATTTGTCAAACCACGCGACTTCTTCTTCCACTTTGCGCATCTGGTGCGTCAGTTTGCGCGGACCATGAGGCTCGCCGGGAAACACCACGAATTTCACTGGAGTCTTTCCGTAGTATTGCAGCGCGCGGAAAAAGGACCAGCTCTGTGCCGGTGGAACATTTGTATCCGCTGTGCCGTGGAAAATCAGCACCGGCGCTTTCACTTTGTCCATCTTGAAAAACGGCGACTTGCGAATGTACAGCTCGGGATCTTCCATCGGCGACTTTCCAAAATAATACGAATCGTACGAGTCACCAAAAACCACGTTGCCCCAGTCGC
>QHYO01000639.1 GCA_003224135.1 Acidobacteriota bacterium
ATTCGCGCTACTGGGCGACGAAAAGCACGGTTGGCGTGCAGCCAGTGCTGGGACCCAGACAATCCGGCTGATTTTCGATGAGCCGCAAGAGCTCAGGCGCATCTGGCTGGTTTTTGAGGACACGGAAAACACGCGCACGCAAGAGTTCGTCCTGCGATGGTCTGCAGATATTGGACACTCTTTCCGGGAAATCGTACGCCAGCAGTGGAATTTTAGCCCGCCCAGCGCACTCCGGGAGACAGAGGACTACGCTGTTGAACTACTCGGAGTCAAAACGCTTGAACTGGTTATCGTACCGGACATCAATGCCGGAGAGGCTCGAGCATCGCTCGCGAATTTGCGTTTAGCGTGAGGTCCATCATGTTGCCTTTGAAGAAAATGGCATGCGCGGAGTGGCGACCGGCAGCAGGAGATCTGTCAGGTGCACGGTCTCTGGAGTAAGCACAACAAATCATCACTTCAGGAGTTGCGAAATCCCCGCCAAAGGAATCGCGACCCAGTCAGGCCGATTGTTCAGTTCATAGCCGAGCTCATACACAGCCTTCTCAAATAGATGAACTCGCAGCAAAGTGGAAAGTTCATCGCCATTTGGAGGAATAAAACAAGCTCCACGGGCACTTTCGAGATATGCGCTCAGAAACCCGTCTGCCACACACGCATACCATCCTTCTGCCCACCTTCTCGCGTCGTTGTTGTCCATTTCTGAGGCGGTCATCTCGTCCGAGGGTGCGAGCTGATAGGAAAATGCAGCATAGTGAAAGGACCGCAACATCCCGGCGACATCCTGAAGGGGACTGCGCTTGACGCGGCGTTCCGATAGCGGCCGAGCTGGCTCGCCTTCGAAGTCAATGATCACAAAGTCGGATCCGGTGTAAAGAACCTGGCCGAGATGATAATCGCCGTGAATGCGTGTCCGCATCGCCTGGATCGGGCTTAGGAGCGCCGCATCATATCTCTGCAGGATCTCGTCCTGTCGGGCGGCCAAATCCCCTGCTTGGTCACGCAGCTCAACAGGTAGTTCGTGCGACTTCGTTCTGAGGAGCGCGAGGTTCCGCTCCGTCAATGTGCGAAGCGTCTCCTTGAAGGCTTGCTGAAACGGAGCCGTGTACGGTTCAGGCGCAAAGGCTGGATCCGTCAGTTCTGAAGCCAACGCCAGATGAAGTTCGGCGGTTCTCCGTCCCAGAAGCTCGACTGCAGCAAGGTACGGTTTAATGTAATCGAGAACCTGCGCCGGGAGATTTTCCTTGTAAGCGGCGACCTGTCCATCCTGTTGAGGCACGAACCCAAGAGGTCCCTCGGCATACTTCCCTGCTTCCTTCCAGAAGCTGGACAAACTTTTTCGCGTGAACCGCCACGCGTCTCCAACGTTAGGTACAAATGCCTGCAGGATCCCCAGACTCATTTCCCTGTCGTCTTTGCCCTTGTAATCTAGCCAGCCAGCGACCGCGGGAATGTGCGGGAAATTCTTTCTTTCCGTGAGAAAGCGTCCAATTTCCAGGTCCGGATTCTCGCCAGCTTCGATACGCCGGAAAAACTTCAAAATTACGCGATCACCATAGATGATGGAACTGTTACTCTGTTCCGCTTTTATGGGCTTTGGCTGTAAAGCACCGCTAGAGGCCCCACAGAGAGAGAGAAACACGCCGGTACTCGCCGCGTGGATTTCACCTTCGAATCCTCGAAACACAGCCTTCTGTTCAATCGCCTGGAGAAGACTATGCAGGAAGTCGTCGTCTGTAAGTGCATTTCTTAGACGCAAGTCGGTACCACGCGCGGTGCTGTGTACCGTCAGACCCGTCGCGGCGCTCTCCGCAGTTGGCTCCTCGGTGCAAATAAGGGGTAGCACATACATCTCTCCGGGCCCGGTCGTGTACTCGAGACGGACCGGCAGCGCGAATGCATCGAGGTGCGTGTTCCCCATGGGAACTAGATCGGTGATTTCCGCGGAGCGAATCTGGCGTGCCTTTCCGCCGAACCAGCGCTGGCTGGCAAGATACCTGGGCAACAGCGGAGGCAACGTCGTTCGCAACTCGTGATAGGTTTCCGTTGCCTGTAGCGGTGTGCTCACGACGGCCTCCCTCGCCTCTTCGAGCGGCGTGATTCTCAACCCTGTCCGTCGCCTCCCACACTCTATAAAGGCGTTGGCTCTTCTTCCTTTTCACTCTCATTCGCGTGTTTGTCGCCGAGGTGCCGCTCGAGGATCTGTCGAGCAAGATCTCGCCCACCGATGCCAAAGGAGACGGCCAGCGCCAGCATCAGAGCGCCAAAAAATATGGAAAACGCCGTGATCACCGTTTCTTTGGCTAACCCGATCTGTTCAAGCGCCATCGTGATCGTCAGAATCCAAATCACGAAGCGAACCGTTCCGCTCCACAATCGCGGAGCGCGATAGCCTGCGTTTACGGCGCCGAGTAGAGCTGCTCGGGACAGAAAATTCGCCGCGAGCACTCCCACGAAAAGGATCAGGATCGCGACGAATAGTTCGGGCAGGAGTTGGAACAAACGGGAAATCTGCTCGTGCAGCACCGGGATGCCGAGGACGCTAATGCCCACCAAGGCGAAGGCCACCCATGTGACCCAAAAGAAAGCTCGACTCAGAAGCTCGGAAATCGAGGGCAAGGCCGCCTTTCGCAGGACCTGCGATGCGCCGGACTCTTCGGAGAGGCGATCTAGTTTTGTCAAATGAAGAATGGCACGCACCAAATATTTCAAAAGCAAAGCAACCAGCCATCCGAAAGACATAATGATGAACATGACCACAAACCGTGGCAAAAATTCGGCAATCATGTGGACCATGTTTTCGTAGGCCTGTTGTAATCCTCGAAGAATCATCTCTTTCATGGCGTCACCTCACTTATTTGCCTTCCATCTTTCAACCAGGTATGGCTTCTGGCGCTCGAATTCCAAACAGAGGTTTTCGGAGTGCGCCTCGATATCTTCCGGGGACGAATCGTGATGCTCCTGCAGGAAGGAATAAATTCTTCCGCGGTATAGAGGTACCAATGCCTGAATCAGGTGATCGCGGTCGATGGCGGCGTGATGGTAGGAGGCCGCAAATTCGCAGAGCGTTCTTACCCAGAGCTCGTCTTTGTAGCGGAACCTCCGATCGTCCTCGGTGGCGATCCGTTGCAGTTCTGCGTGTGTCTCTGGAGTGAGTATCGACTTCAAGACGTCCGACAGTCCGGCAGCACCGCTTAGAAACAGGTCGAACATTCTCTTTCGATTCACACGAACTGGTTCTGTGGTTAACTCGTGCTCTGGTCCAAAGGTCGGCACTGACTCGGATCCACTGCGCTCCATCCAGAACGCTTGTTGGGACTCCAGACACCAGAATAGAGTCCCGACAGCTTGGCGGACTGTTGTGACAATGTCTGTTCCTGAGCTAGTGAGGGAGTGCACCTTGGGGCCCAGGAAGGACTGGCAACAGCGAAAGCCTGAAGAGATTGCAGTGATAGCCATCCAAGCCTCGGGCGACGTGCGCACTGTGTCTTCACGCCACACATCAAAGTTAAGACATTGGCTGGCAAGCTTGCCAGAAAAGCCAAGTTCGCCGGAATTCAGTTCGCGAATCCTTCGGCCAAAGACTGC
>QHYO01000640.1 GCA_003224135.1 Acidobacteriota bacterium
AGAATGTGGGCGACGGGGCCTTCACGCTGACGGTCAATGGCACGAACTTCGTCACAAATTCCGTGGTGAATTTCGCCGGCTCGGCCCGGACCACAGCGTTCGCGAGCAGTGCCCAGCTCACGGCCTCCATTCCGGCCAGCGATCTGACAACGGCCGGCACCTTCAACATCACAGTCACGAACCCGGCACCGGGCGGCGGCACGTCCAAGGTGCAGGTATTCACCGTAAACAACGCGACCCCGACCACCACGAGCATCTTGCCGACTAGCAAGTCGGTAACTGACGCGGCCTTCACGCTGACAGTGAACGGCACGAATTTTGTTTCCAACTCAACAGTGAACTTCAACGGCTCGGCGCGGACCACAACTTTCGTCAGCGCGACGCAGCTGACCGCTGCAATTCCGGCGACGGATCTGGCCACAGCGGGCACATTCAATATCACCGTTACGAATCCGGCGCCCGGAGGTGGAACCTCCAACGCGCAACAGTTCACGGTGAGCCCGAAGCTGGTGATCACATCGAATGCGTTTGGCGTCATCACTGGAATCTGCTCGTCGCAGGTCACCACGCAAACGCAGAATCAGAATAACTCCGCCGCCAATCAGAACCCTGCGAGGACGCTGAATCTTTCCAGTGACTCGGGCACAGGCAAGTTCTTTAGCGACGCGGCTTGCTCAGCTCCGAACCAAATCACCAGCACGCAGATTGCTGCGAATGCCAGCACAGCCAGCTTATTCTACAGTGATACGACCAGCGGCGCTCCGACCATCACGGTAGCTTCGACGGGACTGACTTCTGCGACGCAGGCGGAGGCGATCGACACGCTCCGCTTCCAAGGCACGACCTTCAGCGTTCAGACAAACCAGTGCAGCACGGGGATCGTGATTCAAGCAGTCAACCCGAACCCGACCGCGCTGACGCAGTCGACAACTATTGCTCTGAGCAGCAGTTCGGCGGGCGGGAAGTTCTATAGCGACGCAACTTGCCCGACCCAGATTACATCCACGCCCATCGCGCCGGGAATTGATGGCGGTCACGACACAAACAACGTTTATTACAAAGACACGATCGGGGGCACGCCGACGCTGACTGCATCGGCGGGCACGGCTTCGGTACAGCAAACCGAGTCCGTGGTTGCGCCGCCGAGCATCAGCAAATCATTTGGCGCGGCTTCCATTCCGGTGAACGGGACAACCAGCCTGAGCTTCACCATTACCAATCCGGCAGCCAACACGGTTTCGCTGACTGGCGTGGCCTTCACTGATACGCTGCCAGCGGGCTTGCTTGTCAACACTCCGAATGGCCTGAGCGGCACCTGCGGCGGCGGCACCATTACGGCCGTGGCAGGCTCCAGTTCCGTCAGCCTGTCGGGCGCGACGCTCGCGGCCAACGCTTCCTGCACTTTCTCGGTGAACGTGAAGGGTACGACTTCAGGCGCCAAGAACAACACAACCGCCGCCGTAACTTCGACCAACGGCGGCACGGGAAACACGGCTTCGGCCAGCGTGACGGTGACGACGCGCACCACGTCTACCACCATCAGCCCGCTCACTGCCAGCACTCCCGTCGGCACAGCGGCGACGCTCACCATCACGGTGACCGATACCGACTCCGGGCCGGCATCGAACCCGGTGGGAACGTTAGCCGTTACCTCGACCAGCAGCCCGTCCAACACGGACAGCATCAGCGCCTGTGCCTTGACGCAGGGCGCAAATCCGGTGGGTACGGTGAGCTGCCAGGTCAACGTGACGCCAACAACGCCGTTCGCTGTCCACACAATCAACGCCAGCTTCACGGCGACTGACAGCGTGCATGCGAACAGCAGCACTACCACAGGTGCCGCACTTACTGTATTCAACCCCGACACTAAGCCGCCGGTGGTCACGGTCACTTTCTCCGCGTTTGACGGGCAAAACGGCTGGTATGTGCATTCCCCGGTCTTGGGAACGGTGTCGGCAGACGATACGACGACCGGCAACAGCAATGTCACGGCGATCAGTTGCACCGATGGCGTGAACGCGCTGACCGTGGGCAGCCCGACGGGAATCGGCACGCACGTTGCCAGCGGCTCGCTCAGCATTTCGGGCGAAGGCACTCACAACATTTCCTGCCAGGCGACCGACAGCGCCGGCAACACCGGCGCGTTCACCGGATCGACCGCAATGCCAGTAGTCGTCAAGATCGATACGGTTGCTCCGGTTTTAAGTGCGACAAGGCTGACTGCCGCCAACGCAAACGGCTGGAACAACACCAACGTGAACGTGGAATTCACGTGTTCAGACAGCACATCCGGGCTGGCCTCTATTTCGGCCACGGGTGCGACAACGGGCTCGTCCACGACCAGTCCCTTGGATGTGACCGTAACCAGCGAAGGCTCGGGCCAGTCCGTCAACGGTACCAAGCCGGTGATCACAGGCGGCCGTACGCCTGCGGCCAACGCCAACAACTGGAACAACACCAACGTTACAGTCAGCTTCACTTGCGCCGACACCGGCGGCTCCGGAGTTGACACCAACACCGTCGCGGGCGCAACGGTCAGCACTGAGGGCGAGAATCAGTCGGTGACCAACACTGGCAGTTGCGTGGATAAGGCCGGCAACGCAGCCGATTCCTCTACGGTGAGCGGCATCAACATCGATAAGACCCCGCCCAATGCGCCGACAGCGGTGCGGACGCCGGCGGCCAACGCCAATGGCTGGAACAACACGGATGTCTCGGTCAGCTTCACGAGCGGCGGCGACGCAGGAACGGTGCAGAGCGGAGTCGACAGCTGCACCACAGG
>QHYO01000641.1 GCA_003224135.1 Acidobacteriota bacterium
TTCGAAGGGGCATTCAAAGTATTTTGCGAGCATGGCCTGAATGGGAAATCGCGGGCGAAGCGGCCGATGGTGAAGAAGCGATCCAACTAACAACGAATGTGAGACCAGATATAGTCTTGATGGACTTCTCAATGCCGAGAATGGGCGGCCTTGAGGCTACGCGCGCAATTCGGAAAGTTTGTCCCGAGGTCAAGATATTGCTTCTGACGCTCCATGATTCGTTGGAATGGGTCGAAATCGCACTGCAAGCCGGCGCGCGCGGCTATTTGCTAAAGTCCGACACCGAGGGCGAATTGGTTCGCGCGTTGAACGTGGTGGCAGGAAACGGAATTTACATAAGTCCCAGCCTGGATGCGGATCGCGTGAAGAAAATCATCGTGGACATGGGGTCGACGGCATAGCGAAAACTCGTTTGGCGAAACGACATCGCGGGACTAGCAAGAACTTGGGCTGCGAAGGGTTGAGCTCCAGCCACATATGTAACCGGTTGAGCCTACGACTATGCCGAAATGTTTCGCGACAGTTATCGCCCGACAATGGATTACTAGCCTTCTAGCGGCGGCCGCCTCAAACCGCATCGGGAATCCGGCGGCACGCCAAATCGGCTCCTTCGTTACAGAAGATGCTTGTCCTCCGCTCATCCTTTGCGTAACCGATAAAAAATTTACGACAGCGGCAACGCGTTTGCGTTTATTTAATGGACGCAGCGACATTCAGAGACCGTCAAGAACCGTCGCTCGGTGCCGATAAAAATTGATTTTCGGAGTAGGAGAGTCAGCATGAAACGAACGGAACAAGGCGGCGCGACGACCACCACGCCCGTTCAGTCAAAACCCGTGCGCGGTGCAAAGGAAAACGGCAACAACGGCTTGGCTGAAATAACGAAAGCCGACCTCGGAGCGATTCTTGCCGGGCTGCAAACGATGCGTGACGGTGACTTCTCCGTTCGTTTACCCGGCGTGTGGACCGGTGTAGGCGGAAAAATTGCCGACACCTTCAACGAAATTGTAATTGCGAATCAGCGCATGGCGAACGAACTGAAACGCGTCGGCCACGTGGTGGGTAAGGAAGGCAAGACGAAAGAGAGGATACGTTTTTATCAACCGCGCGGCGAATGGGGTGAAATGGAGGTATCCGTCAATGCACTGATCGACGATTTGCTCCGCCCAACGACAGAAGTAACCCGAGCCATTGCGGGCGTCGCTCAGGGGAACCTTGCGCAAACAGTCCAACTGGATGTGGATGGCCGTCCACTCCAAGGCGTATTCCTGCGCTTAGCGAACATCGTCAACACCATGATTCAACAGCTCAGCGTCTTCACGGCAGAAGTAACGCGCGTGGCGCGCGAAGTTGGCACGGAAGGCAAACTGGGCGGGCAAGCGAAGGTGCCGGGAGTTGCAGGCACGTGGAAAGACCTGACCGACAACGTGAACCTGATGGCCAGCAACTTGACTGGCCAGGTCCGTAATATCGCCGAAGTGGCAACGGCCGTCGCTAGCGGTGATCTTTCTCGAAAGATTACCGTGGACGTCCGCGGAGATATTCTTCAGCTGAAGGAAGCCATCAATTCGATGGTTGATCAGCTGCGTTCCTTCGCTTCCGAAGTGACTCGAGTTGCCCGCGAGGTTGGCACCGACGGCAAACTTGGCGGTCAGGCGGTCGTGCCCGGTGTAGCCGGAACGTGGAAGGACCTCACGGATTCCGTGAACGCGATGGCCGGAAATCTCACCGCGCAGGTTCGCAACATTGCAGAAGTGACTACTGCAGTCGCGCGGGGCGATCTGTCACGCAAGATCACTGTGGATGTAAAGGGCGAAATTCTGGAGCTCAAAGATACCATCAACACGATGGTGGATCAGCTAAACGCGTTTGCGGGAGAGGTGACCCGCGTCGCACGAGAGGTCGGCACCGAGGGCAAATTGGGTGGTCAGGCGGAAGTGCCTGGAGTGGGCGGAACCTGGAAAGATCTCACGGACAACGTGAACTTCATGGCCAGCAACCTGACCGGCCAGGTTCGCAATATCGCGGAAGTGGCGACAGCAATCGCGAGCGGAGACCTTTCGCGCAAAATCAGCTCAATCGCTTTGCCGGAGAAGTCACGCGCGTGGCACGTGAAGTTGGAAGCGAAGGCAGACTGGGCGGTCAGGCTAACGTTCCCGGCGTCGCAGGAACATGGAAAGACCTCACAGATTCCGTGAATTCCATGGCCGGAAATCTCACGGCCCAGGTTCGTAACATCGCCGAGGTGACGACGGCTGTCGCGAAAGGCGACCTTTCCCGGAAAATTACCGTGGACGTAAAGGGAGAAATTCTTGAGCTCAAGGACACCATCAACACGATGGTGGACCAGCTCAATGGCTTCGCTGGAGAAGTGACGCG
>QHYO01000642.1 GCA_003224135.1 Acidobacteriota bacterium
CCTCATGCCATCAAGCAACTTGAGACCGCCAACCTTCCTGTCTCGGATTTGCGCAGCAAGAGCTGGGATGAATTTGCGAAGCCCGGCGCGCCGAAGATGGATTTTGTGTTTACAGTTTGCGACAACGCAGCCAGCGAGATTTGCCCCGTGTGGCCGGGCCAACCCATCACGGCGCATTGGGGCGTTCCCGATCCCGCCCTCGTGAGCGGCTCGACGGAGCAGATTGAACGGGCGTTTCGCGACGCGTTCCTCACGCTCGATCGTAGGATCGGTCTGTTCCTGAGCTTGCCGCTGTCCAGTCTGGACGGCCTCGCCGTCAAGAGAGAAGTGGATCGGATCGGAAAGCAATGAAGTTCCGTCTCGCGCCGCGCGTGTGCGCGGAATTCCTGGGCACTGCGTTTCTATTAACGGCCGTGGTCGGCTCGGGCATCATGGGCGAACGTCTCGCGGGCGGCAACGCAGCGATCGCGCTGCTTGTCAACTCGATTGCCACCGGAGCCGCGCTGGTTACATTGATCTTCGCATTCGGAGGTATTTCAGGCGCGCATTTCAATCCGGTGGTGACTCTTGCGGATTCATTGTCGGGAGGAATCGCGCGTTCGGATATTTTTCCGTATTGCCTTGCGCAGCTAGCCGGCGGCGTCTTGGGAACCATCAATTCACATTTCATGTTTGGCCTGCCGACGATCACACTGTCGCGTCACCCGCGAAGCGGCCCCGCACAATTCTATGCGGAGATCATCGCTACATTCGGACTGCTGTCCGTAATTTCGGGGTGTTCAAGGCTTCGGCCAGCCGCAATTCCGCTGACCGTCGGAACCTACATTGCCGGCGCTTACTGGTTTACTTCGTCGACTTCTTTTGCTAACCCTGCGGTCACGGCTGCTCGCTGTATCACGGATACGTTTGCGGGAATCCGGCCACAGGATGTTCCCGGATTTGTACTGGCACAATTTCTTGGCGGCACCGCGGCGTTTCTCGTATTTCGATGGATGGTTCCTTCGCGGATCAGTGCAGAAAGTGGCGCATGCCGGTGAAGACCATGGCCATGCCGAGGCGGTCGGCGGCTGCAATCACGTCGTTATCGCGTACGGAGCCACCCGGCTGAATCACCGCGACAGCTCCTGCCTTGGCAGCTTCTTCCACGCCATCGGGAAATGGAAAAAATGCGTCAGACGCGACAATCGAGCCTTGCAAGGACGCCTGGGCCTTCATCACTGCAATTTTGACGGAGTCCACGCGGCTCATCTGGCCAGCCCCGACGCCCAGTGTCGCGCCGTCTTTCGCAAAGACGATCGCATTCGACTTCACGTGCTTCGAAACCTTCCACGCAAATTTCATCGTGGCCAACTCTTCCGCAGTGGGCGCGCGCTGCGTCACAACTTTCAGTTCAGTTGCCTTCAGTTCACCAAGGTCCGGTTGCTGAACCAACATGCCGCCGAGGATCCGCTTTAGCTGAAGCTCTCGCTCAGGCTCAAGACCGCCGGGAGGCAGTTCGAGCAGGCGCAAGTTTTTCTTGGCGGAGAAAATTTCCTTTGCCCGGTCGTCAAAGCCGGGCGCGGCTATGCATTCCACGAAAAGTTTCGCGACCTCCTCGGCTGTTGCTGCGTCCACAGTGCGATTGAAAGCGAGCACGCCGCCAAACGCGGAGATCGGATCGCACGCGTACGCTCTTAGATAGGCGTCGAGCAGCGTTTGCTGCTCCGCCGTGCCACACGGATTGTTGTGCTTGATAATGACCGCGGCGGGCTTCTGGAATTCAGCGGCAATGCTGCGCGCGGCTTCCAAATCGACAAAGTTGTTGTAGGAAAGTTCTTTTCCCTGAAGTTGCTTTGCCGCTGCCAATCCCGCCGGAGGTTTGCCCGCGGGAATATAAAGCGCAGCGGCCTGGTGCGGATTTTCACCGTAGCGCAGTGGCTGCTGACGTTTAAGCGCAAGGTACACGCGCTGTGGCAGAGCCTCTTTCGCGACGAGTGCAGCATGACCACCCGTGACCGAGAGACGTTCCAGTTCAGTGGCGATCATTCCGTCGTAGCGCGATGTGGTGGCAAAAACTTTTCGCGCCAGTTCGAGCTTTGTTGCGAGCGAGGTCTCGCGATTCGCTTCAAGTTCCGTGGCCACGCGACCGTAGTCGGCGGGATCGGTTATAACCGTGACGCTTTCCCAGTTCTTTGCCGCCGAGCGCAGCATCGTGGGACCGCCGATATCGATATTTTCGATGAGCTCTTCCGCAGTGAGAGCGGCTTTGGCCGCAGTGGCCTCAAAGGGATAAAGATTCACGATCACAAGATCGATCGGCGCGATGCCGTGTTCCGCTGCCTGCTTCTGGTCTTCAGGAAGGTTGCGCCGGTAGAGCAGGCCGCCATGAACTTTTGGATGAAGCGTCTTGACGCGGCCGCCAAGCATTTCAGGCCAACCGGTAAATTCTGAAACGTCTTTTACGACGACCCCGCAATCCCGCAGCAGTTTGGCAGTGCCGCCGGTTGAAAGAATTTCGATGTCCAGGGCCGCCAACCGCTTTGCGATCTCGAGCACTCCCGTTTTATCAAATACGCTGATGAGCGCGCGCTCCACCGCCATGTCGATCCTCCGTGAGGCAAAAACAGTTCAGTGTAAGCTGCAACGGCAAAAATGGGAAAGCCGTGAGGTGGTGGGTGGCCAGTTTCGCATGACGCGACCTGCCGGGAGTTGACTCAACTCTCGTTCGGCAGGTTCGAGAGTTGTCATCCTAGGTCGAGGCGTCCGCCTTAATGCGATGAACAAGAAATCCGACCACGGCAACATTGATGATCAGCACCAAAACTTTAAGCGCAGTTGGATGGCGATCGATTTCGTAAATCGCCAGTGGTATGAGCGAACTCGTCATGATGACGGTGAACCACTGCGCCCAACGTTTCAGCAGCCAGAGTCCAATTCCCTCCGTCAGGAAGAGACCTGCATAAAGGAAGCTGCCAACCCCGAGACCCCTGATGGTATTCGGACTAAGAGCGACCGCGTTCTGAATGGCCCTATCGACATACCGGCCGCCCGGGTTCAGGCCAAACATCTTGACCCAATGTGCGAGCACGCTCGCGATGTCGCTGTGGAGCAGATGTACAGCGCCCAAGCCAACCGCGATAAGAAGAATTGCTTTTAGCAGCTTGAACAAGGCAATCAACCGGATCAGTCTGGTATCAGAAGATTTCATTTGGAAACTTAGGCAGGAGGCTGGAACTTTTGTCGGTAGCTTAAGCGTGAATCACAACGGGAAGCCACTCAGGCCTTCACCAGCGCCTTCAATTTGACCTGATGGTCTACGGTTTCAACGATGTATTCGACCTCGGTACAACCTTTTTGTTTCTGCAGATCCTTCGTTTTCTTGCGGACGAATTCGTTGAAGCCTGCATGCGTCAGACGCGCAATGTCTTCGCCGGCAAGCTTTTTTGCGTCGACGAAAGCCTGAAACAGTTGTTCCACCTTTTCCGTTTCCCGTTCAGGCTCAGAGCAAGTGATGCGGAACGCGGGCCGCTCAGAAACGGCGGTCGCAGCACGCGCTTGCGCCTCCGCAAGACGCTGCGCCTCAATGGCTTTCGCTGCGGCGCCAAAGTGGCGCTGCACCGTGGCCTCCTCTTTTCGTTTCATCCGCTTGCGGAAAATATCCTTGTACTTAGCGTAGGTCTGCGTGAGGTTGTTGTAGCGAAATCGCTGACCGTACTTCATATCCCCGGCGCGTTCACCATATTTCTTTACCGTCAATTCAATGCGCCAT
>QHYO01000644.1 GCA_003224135.1 Acidobacteriota bacterium
CCTCTTTCAGGAGCGAGGCCCGCGTGGGATGCGCGGCCACGGACGATAATTTCGGCTTCACCGACGCCCTTGCGAGCGGTTTTCAGCAGGCCCTTTGGACTGAGCGCCGGCTCCAACACAAAAACGGCGTCGCTTCGCTTTGCTTCTGTTTCGAGCAGCCTGCGCGAGGATTCGCTGCCAATCTCTTCGTCGGATGTCCACAGAAACACAAGTTTTTTCGTAAGCGCGACGCCGCACTCTTGGATGGCATCGAGAGCGAAGAGCGCCTGGACGATGCCTGCCTTCATGTCGAACACGCCAGGACCGAATACGCGGCCCGCGGCGGTTCGAAACGGCATTTTGGCCAGCGTGCCGCTGGCATAGACGGTGTCGTAGTGTCCGAGTACCAGAAGCTGGGATCGCGGCCTGGTTTTGCCAGGGGCCCAGGTAATGCGCGACCGGCACGCCGCGTTTCCGCCATTCGGCAGCGATTAGGCGAGCGCAGGCGTCGGCGGCGGCCTTTTCCGTGCTGGGCGACTCTGCGCGGACAAAAGATTCAAGGGTTCGAATCATGCTCGGCAACTGCTTCGTCAACCATTTGAGGAGAGACTTCGGTTCCGCAACGGAGCTCATGCTCCGCAGATGCTAACAAAGTTGGAAAAGAGCTGGCAAATCCCGGTCCAAAATGCAGGCCGGTACCGTCCCTTTGCGCCGGTTTCGCAACAATTCTTGGCAGCGGGAGTGCGCCAGCATCGCTTATAATGATAGTTTTGGCGGCGAGGCGCTAGAAGCTGCAGTGCGGGCGGCGCGACGGAGAGTTCGGATGATCATGGACGTGACAGAAATCCAGAAATACCTGCCACATCGCTATCCTTTTCTGATGGTCGATGGGATTCTGGAAATCGAACGACTGAAGCGCATCGTCGGAGTGAAGAGCGTAAGCATCAACGAAGCACACTTTCAAGGGCACTTCCCCGGCCAGCCGGTCATGCCGGGTGTGCTGATCATCGAATCGATGGCGCAGACAGGTGGTCTGCTGTTGCTGCTGGAGGTTCCGGACCGCGAAAACAAGCTGCTTTTCTTTGTCGCGGTAGACGGCGCGCGATTCCGGCGTCCGGTGGTGCCAGGAGAACAGTTGAGAATTGAAATGAACGTCCTCGCGTGGCGTGGTGATTTCTGCAAACTCGAAGGGAAAGCGATGGTGGACGGACAACTCGCCGCGGAGGCGACGCTGATGTGCAAGATGGTGGATCGCGATCCGGCTGCGCCGAAAGCGAAAGACGCGAAGTAATGAGTGCATCGGCAATTCATCCCAGCGCTTCCATCGCGCCTTCTGCGAAACTGGCTCCGGGAGTGAAAGTCGGAGCGTTCGCGGTTGTGGGAGAAGGCGTGGAGCTGGGAGAGGATTGCGTGCTGCATTCGCACGCCGTGGTCTCCGGCCCGTCGCGGTTTGGCGAGGCGAACGAGTTTTACCCATTCTGCGTGATTGGCGGTGATCCGCAGGACTACACATTTGCGGGAGAGCAGACTGAGCTTATCGCGGGCGACAAAAATATATTTCGCGAATACGTGACGGTCAGCCGCGGAACTAAAAAGGGAGGCGGCGTGACGCGAATTGGGGATGAAAACTTTTTCCTCGCCTACTCACACGTCGGCCACGATTGCCAGATTGGAAGTGGCAATTTATTCGTAAACGCCGCGACTCTCGCCGGCCACGTGACCATCGAGGACTTCGCGACTATCGGAGCGCTTTCGCCTGTGCATCAATTTTGCCGCGTCGGGCGCTACGCTTACGTCGCCGCCTCTACGGTGATAACCCAGGATGTTCCGCCATTTTCGCGAATCGTGACGGAGCGCGAAACGAAGTCCTTTGGCGTGAGCGGAATTGGGCTCGAACGCCGCGGCTTTTCGCCCGAGCGCGTGAAGACGCTGCAGCGCGCCTTTCGCACGCTTTCGCGTTCGAAGCTCAACACTTCCCAGGCGTTGCTGGCGTTGCGCAGAGATTTTGCTGATTCGGATGACGTGCAAGAACTCGTCAAATTTGTCGAAGCCGCAGAACGCGGCATTGTGAAATAGGCTGACGCTTCCTTAAATGAACACAAGCCTTTCAAGCGGAAACGGGTGGGGACTCATCGCAGGCAACGGGCGCTTTCCGTTTCTGGTCTTGGAAGGCGCGCGCAGTCAGGGAATCGATATGGCTGTGATTGCCATCAAGGAAGAAGCCGATCCGGAACTGTCGAAGCGCACACAGCGCCTGCATTGGGTAAGTCTCGGCGAACTCTCTAAGACCATTGATTTGCTGCATCAGGAAGGCGTGACGCAGGCGGTGATGGCCGGGCAAGTGAAGCACAACAAGATTTTTAGCGCCATTCGTCCCGACTGGAAACTTGCGAAACTTTTGTTCGCACTCCCGAAAAAGGATACGGACAGTCTGATCGGGGCAGTTGCAAAGGTGTTGGAAGACGAAGGCATTCGGTTAGTGGACTCGACCGTGTTCCTGAAACCCTTATTGTCGGAAGCGGGCGTGCTCACCCGCCGCGCGCCAAGCGAAGAAGAGTCTGCCGACATGGCTTACGGGTTAGGACTTGCTCGAAACATTGCGAGCATGGACATCGGACAGACGGTCGTTGTCTCCAGCCAGGCCTGCGTCGCCGTGGAGGCGATGGAAGGCACGGATGAAGCCATTACGCGTGCGGCGCGCATTGCGACCGGCAGATCGTTGGTTGTCATAAAAGTCAGCAAACCGAAACAGGACATGCGTTTTGACGTGCCGGTTGTAGGCCTTCCCACGATCGGCACAATGAAAACGGCCGGAGCGACAGCCCTTGCTATCGATGCGCAGCGCACGCTGCTTTTTGATCGCGAAGCACTCATCGTCGCCGCGAACGAAGCCGGAATCGCGATCCAAGCTTTTCCGCCAGCGGTCACCGTGGAACCAAATTCTGTTCCCAGGGGAATAGAACAGCGATGACGGCCGCTGGTGAAATCAGGCGCATACGTGTGGCCGTTGCTGGTTGCGGTGAATTCGGGCGCAATCACGCGCGGGTCTATCGCGAAATGGAATCTGCAGAGCTCGCGGGGGTGTTCGATACGGATGCGGCACGCGCGGCGGCTTTCGCGCAAGAATTCCGCACGCCGGCGTTCTTTTCCCTGGAAGCGATGCAAGGCACGGTTGATGCGGTAAGCGTAGCCGTTCCAACCAGTGCCCACGCAGAAGTGGGTTGTCGCCTGATGGAACTTGGCATCGATGTTCTCGTAGAAAAACCCATGGCAAAAAATCTCGCGGATGCGGACGCGCTGCTGTGTGCGGCCGGGAAGCATTCTCGGATTCTTCAGGTCGGCCACGTTGAGCGCTTCAATCCTGCCGTACTCGCGGTTGAGCCGATTATCAATCGCCCGCTCTTTTTCGAAGTACATCGATTGGGAGTCTTCACGCCGCGTAGCCTCGACGTGGACGTGATCTACGATCTGATGATTCACGACCTCGATATTTTGCTGGCGCTGGTGGGGGAACCGGTCACTGAAGTGAAAGCCGTGGGGATTCCTGTTTTGAGCGACAAAGTGGACATTGCGCACGCTCGCCTTGAATTCGCAGGCGGCGCGGTCGCGAATGTCACCGCCAGCCGTGTTTCGACCGAACGCGTCCGCAAGGTTCGCTTCTTCCAGCAGCACGAATACATTTCACTCGACTATGCGCGGCGCGATGCGCTGCGCGTCGGCGTCAAGCGGCCCGGGCCCGAGCCCGAGTTTGCTTTCGAGAAATTGCCATCCGCCGGAGTAGAACCGCTCCGGGCGGAATTGGAAGCATTTTTGGAAGCAGTTCGTACGCGCAAGGAACCGAAGACGAATGGCACGGCAGGGCGTGCCGCTCTCGAACTGGCAACTCGCGTAATGGCATGCATCCAGGAGCACGCCGCGCGCGTCCAACCAACAGGCAGCCATCCGGCGGCGGATTTGCCTGCGTTTCACTATCCGAGAAAAGACGAGCAATGATCCCACGGTCCCTGGTACCGTTCGATGCCCGACCATCCACGTTGGAGCCGACCTCGCGTCGGCGTCCATCCACGCTGGATGACAGAACACTGGTGCCATCAGGCCTGCCCTTCGCTCCGCTCGAAACGAAATCGAACATCCCCGCGAACCTGCCGCTCGAATCCATCGCCGCTCGCTTTGTAGTGCCACGGGACGTGAACCCGGAAGCTTACCAAGTGGAGAAAGAGACGCACGCTCTTCCTCCGCAGCCTTCTGAGATGGACGAGCGCGTTACCGTGCCGTTGGGCGCGGCTTCTCCGCTGATTATTCCGCCACCGCCTGCCATACCCACCGATCTGGTGGAAAAAGATATTTTTCTCACCGGTGAAGTCAACCTTCTCAACGACGAAGAAGCCCTCAAGCGGCAGAACCGCAAAAATCTAATCGATCGCGTCTATTCCGTGGCGATCCACGTTGCGATCATCGCGCTGTTGATCTGGCCGCCGAAAATTTTTCGTCATCGCCAGCCCACGGCGGGAGACCTGGAAATCGCGCGCAAGCAAATGGTGCTGCTGCTGCCGCCCGGAGCGTTTGAATCACGGCGGCCAGAGCCGCGCGTGACGCCTCCGCCCCGCGTGAAAGTGGATCCACGAGTCTTGCGGAAGATTGCTCCGCCGGAAGTCGTGCCGGAGCCAGCACCGCAGCCTATTCCGCAGCCAAAAGCAGTGGTGAAGGAATTGCCTAGCGCTCCAACGGTGCAGCCAAACGCTAGCCAGCCCCCGCCGCCTTCGCCAAAAGCCGAAGCTCCGCGAAACTCGGCACCGAAATTAGAAACACCAGATGCGCCGAAGACGCAGCCGAATCTCGTTCTGCCGAAAAGTTCAAGTAACCCGCTTCGCGACACTTTGAAGGACATGTCGCGCAATTCGGCGAGCGGCGGAAAAAGCGGCGGTTTTTCGGCGCCAGCTCCACGAGTTCCACCAGGTAGTGGCGGGCGCTTGGGCGGCGGCGACACCCAGGGTGGCGGAATGAACGGCGCGTATCAGATTTTGACGCCGACCGAGGGCGTGGACTTCAGCGACTACATGCAACGCGTGCTCGCGAGCGTCCGCCGCAATTGGTACGCCGTGATGCCGGAATCCGCTCAGCTGGGCGATCGCGGCAGAGTGGTGCTTGAGTTCAGCATTCGACGCGACGGCAGCGTGCCTAATGAAGATCCGCAACGATTGCTGGGCTCTGGCAAGGAACCGCTCGATCGCGCGGCAGTGTCCGCAATTCGTTCATCGAATCCATTTGATCATTTGCCACCGGCATTTTCAGGGCCTGAAATTCGCCTGCGCTTTATTTTCCTGTACAATTTGCCTCTCGACGCCGCGAACCAGTAGCGCTGCTAATTAGGGTTGCGGCGAAAGACTCCCTGTGAAGATCGTTCAACAACAAGTCGTAGGCAGCTTACTGCTCGCTGCGATTATTCTCATCATTCTTGTTGTTCGCCGTTGGCACTTCCTGTTTCGATGACCACTTCTCCCGCGATTCTGCCGCTCGTCGCTATTGTCGGCCCAACGGCCTCTGGGAAGTCCTCGCTGGGAATTTTTCTTGCAAAGGAATTTGCCGGCGAAGTGATTGCCTGCGATTCTACGCAACTGTACCGCGGTTTTGACATTGGCACAGCGAAGCCCTCGCCCGCCGAACGCGCCGCCGTTCCACATCACCTGCTCGACATTCTCGAATCCACTGAAGATTCAACGGCAGGCCGCTACCGCGAGCGCGCTCTCGTTGTGCTCGAAATTCTGCGTGCGCGTTGACGAATTACGCGAACGCTTAAGAGGTTCTGCCACGGCGCAAGGTCCAGGGTATCTGCACAAAGTGCTCGCCCGTCTCGACGCAAAAGCGGCTGCGCAAATCGCTTTAGAGGATGAGCAGAAGCTTATACGCGTGATCGAGATTTGCCTTCTCTCGAAAAAGCCAGTCTCTGAAGTACACCGTGCCGGAAGAACGCCACTGACTGGCTGGCACGCTCTAAAAATAGGTCTGCAGCCAGAGCGCGAAGCGCTGTATGACAAGATTCACAAGAGGACAGATGCGATGCTCGAAGCCGGCTGGCTCGAAGAAGTGTCGCGGCTGATCTCAAGCGGTTTACCAGAAACTGCCAAACCATTTCAGTTCATTGGCTACCGCGAGTTGCGCAGCCACCTTCGCGGGGAGCTGGCACTCAACGTCGCCCGAAACGCGATTCAGCAGGGAACCAGGCAATATGCGAAACGTCAACTCACCTGGTTCCGCCGCGAAGCGA
>QHYO01000645.1:0-351 GCA_003224135.1 Acidobacteriota bacterium
GGATTGGCTCATGGGACCATAGGACTCAGCCTGCGCAGTGAATTGAACAAGCAAACAGGAGAGAAATACGATTAGAACCTGCTTGGGTAGCTTCGTTTTCATGACAAATTCTCCAATACTAGATTGAGATCACCTCGCGCTGCCTGCTCAAATGGCTTCATGAGGCCTCTATCAAAAGCGCTGAGAAGTCCTACTGGCCGCGCAGCGCGCCTGGCGGGATGCCATTGCGGCGGGCCAAGTCATCCAGAGCGTCGAGCTCCGTTTGTGTTTCCTTCGCGCGCTGCCGAAGGATTTCAATGCCGGCTTCGGGAGTGATGCCTATATCGCCTTCATCGAGATTTATGCCGCCGG
>QHYO01000645.1:530-867 GCA_003224135.1 Acidobacteriota bacterium
AAGGTTGTCGTTAGTCCAAACTACTGTGTGCTGGCCTTCAATTCTCCCGCGCGGCCTGCTGACTGCAGGCGACGCTATGGCTACCGAAAAGAGCCCGAGAGTCATGACCGCATACCAGTGACGATTCATGTTTGCCGTTACTTCTTGGAAGATCCTGGAGGAAATTGCTTAAACAATTTCTCCACGCCTTTATCCAGATTCTTAATATTCTTGTCGGAGTTACTAGAGAGCGTGTCGCTTGAGGTGCCTCTCCAGAGGAGCTTTTTCGTCTTGGTGTCGAACAGATCGACGACCAATGTGCCTACCTTATAAGTCTCTGTCGTGGTGGTTGCTTCTC
>QHYO01000646.1 GCA_003224135.1 Acidobacteriota bacterium
TACCACCAGCTTTCGCATCAAAATCGTGAACGAGCGAAAGATTGGCGGTAGCCCCAACGACACTTCCGCCAGAAACATTGCCGGATGCGGGCCGAATCTTTGCGGACGACGAAACAGTCTTGCCAGTTGGAATGTTTACGCCAAAGGGCTCGATGAACAATTTCCGTTTCTGTGTTCCGCCGCGCATAGCGCGCACTTCAACAGCTCCAATGAATCCTGGAACAGTCCAGCGTCCTCCGGGACTTGAGAACGCCAGTTCGTTCAGGGAAAGTGGCCAGCCACGAAAATTCGCGGCTCCAGTGAAATACTGCGTCGCGCGGATTTCTTCCGCGACTCCCGGGCGAAACGCACGATACCAGTCAAGAAGATCGGCAGCCTGAATGCCTGCCGAATCCATACGCACTTCCAAACTGGATTCCGCGACATTCTTCAGTGAGGCGGTACCCCGCAAATTTGAATGTGGACTCTCAACGGTAATTTCGTCGGCATCCATCGTGCCAGCACCAGGATTCCACCGGCCGTTTAAGCGAATTCCAACACGTGGATTGTCGTCACGCTCGGTCAAATCCCAACGATGAATTCCCGATGCGCGGGCACGAACAGCAAAAGTCCAATCGCCAGGCGCCACATTTTTGTTCCCTGGAAGCAAAGCGTTAGTACTCGCGGCACTGGCTTCCGCCGCAAACAGCCCGCGGACGCCAAAATCACTCCCGCCAATCAGGCGAAACACGTCCGCGAGGGAGCACTTCGCCCAACTGATTTGAAAATGCGCTGGCTGCAATCGCGCGGATGTTCCCGCAACGTCACCTCGAACTCTGACCGTGCCCGCAAGCTGAAGTGGAACGCCACTGCGCCACGGCTCCGCGGTTAAATCCAGACTCCAACGTCCGATAGCAGTCTGCTCGACAGTTCCCTCAACTTGAAGAAACGCAAAGGAGGTCTTATTGTCGCCGCGCTTGAAATTGACGCGGCCATCGTTGATGTCAATTCTCTGCAAGTGATACGCGGAAGGCGCGCGCGCGTCAGAGTTCGCCGCCGCGGACGCGGTCCGAGTCCTCGTAGCCGTCGGCAACCAGCGCTCAAGGTTCCACCGGCCTTCTTGATCGCGCACAAGGATCAGGCTCGGACGCTCGAGCTGCAGCGTACCCAGTTCGAATCTTCCGCGCAGCAGTCCGATCCAGCGCAAACCCGCCGAGAGTCGTTCCGCGCGAAGAAAATACTCCTGACCGAATGCAGGGTCTTCGCCGACGCTCACTCCATAAGCATCAAGCCGCGGGCTGGGAAATAGACTGGCGGAAAATTGCCGCACTTCCACGTCTCGTCCGAACGAACTCCGCAGTTCTCTGGTGAGAAAAGCTCGCGCACTACCGGTCCGCACGAGCAAGGAGACTCCTTCCTGCACGGCGACCAATGCCAGCAAGAGCGCGAGTCCTGGTTTCCACCATTTGCGTAAGCTGTTCACTCCAGTTTTCGCCGACGAGTCTTATGAAGTCGCTCGATGCTGCAAAATTTTCGCAGACTCCGCCGCAAATTGGTAGCAATTGCGGATTGCGAGGTCAGTCAGCGCAAGGGCCCGGCTAATGAACAGTATGGAGCATCCGGCTCCAGCGTGTGCGCGCGGGCAAGTGCGCCAGGGTGTCAAACACTCCGCGCAGGCGCTGAGCAAAAGTCGATTGCCCGTAATCAGCCGAAGTCGCGTTCACCGACCAATAAATCAAAAACGGACGGCCCATGATGGCATTGCGGTCAACAAAACCCCAGTAGCGGCTGTCAAGGCTGTGGTCACGGTTGTCGCCCATTGCAAAATATCTTCCGGATGGAACGACAAGTTCGTCGCCCTGAACATACCTTCGAATGTCTCGAGCCCATTCTGGTTCGACAGGTGAGCTATAAAGAGGATTGCCAGCTGGCGGAAACGAATAGTTCAACGGGTCATAGCCCGCAGCGGGATCGTGAACGACGTAAGGCTCATTCAACAGTTTGCCATTGACGTACATCTGCTGATCCACAAGCTTCAGGCGATCACCCGGAAGTCCAATGACGCGCTTCACGAAGTGCTGATGATCCGCATATGGAAATTTGAAAACGATGATGTCGCCGCGTTTGAGGGCGCGATATGGAAGGAATTTCTCGTACCACGCCCCAGTGCCGCCGAAAACAAATTTGTTAACCAGCAGGTGATCGCCTACCAGCAACGTCTTTTCCATGGAAGGCGAAGGAATCTTGAATGCTTGCACCACGAACGTGGTGCCAAAAAGCGCAAGGATCACTGTAACCAGCAGCGATTCCAGGTACTCAGAAATCGTCGTGCTTTCGCGGTGAGTCTGATGCGGGTTGGCCTGCTCGTGTGTGGGGCTTTCCGTCATCCAGGATTAATCCCGTGTACCCGCATGTTCCAGGCGTTCCAGAGCGGCACGCGCAGCCTTCTGCTCCGCCTCTTTTTTGGTACTTCCATCGCCGCTTGCCAGGCATTCGCCAAGCGACCAGACCTCAATGTGGAAAAGCTTTTGGTGGTCGGGTCCTTCTTCGCGCGCCAGCCGGTACTCAGCAGGCGGTTGTCCGCGGCCTTGCAAAAATTCCTGCAGTGCCGATTTGCGATCGGAATCCGCGATATGCGCGCCCCCTCCTTCCAGCGCAAACTCAAAGAGCAGCCGCCGAAGCAAGTCTCTGGCGGCGTCCAGCCCAGAATCGAGAAAAATTGCGCCCACAATGGCTTCAAGCGCGTCCGCAACGATTGCAGCCTTCTCGCGTCCCCCGGTTTTCTCCTCGCCTCGGCCTAACCGCAAAAATTCGCCGATTCCTAACCGCCGCGCCGCCTCCACAAGCGCTTGAGCGTTTACCAGGTACGCCCGGCTGCGCGACAACTGACCTTCACTCCAGTCCGGAAACTTTCCCACCAAATATTCGCTTGCCAGGAGATCGAGCACCGCATCGCCCAGGAACTCCAGCCGCTCGTTATCCTGCATTCCGGACGAGCTTCCACCGGACGCTTCCGCGGCGGCACGCAGTTCTGGAATCGCGGAGCTGTGCGTCAATGCCCTGATAAGCAGTTCCGGATCGCGAAAGCGATAACCCAACCGCCCCTGCAGTTCGTCGTCTTCGTTATGCCTCATGCGAGCCTGCTGCTGGGTGCGGGCAGATTTTACTTCGGCGAACTCAATTGCGTCGAACTCTGTTTTTTCGCCTCTTCCGCGCCGTTTTTGCATACGGCCTGCAAGCCGCTGGTGATTGCAGCACACTTCGTGAAAACGGCCGCTGCTTCTTCGTAGTGTGAAGCTTTCTGGTTTGACATGCCCAGAACATACAAATTCACGGGATCGGGCGTTGGGTTCGGGTCAATCTTCACGGATTGCTCCAGCTCCGGAATTGCATCGTTATATTTGCCGCGTCGAAAATAGACAAGTCCCAGCCCACTGTGCGCCATCGCCAGTGTGGCGTTCTTTGCTGCGTTGAAGTTTTGGTCCGCCATGCCTTCCGGCTTGGTAATCGTTGGCGTGATTTCAAGTGCTCGCTTACCGTAAGTCTCGGCCTTGGCGAGCTGCTTCTCGGGCTCCGGAGTGCTGGCGTTTATCGCGCGCGGAATGGTCTGGCTGAGAATCGCCATCGTCTGAACATCATCCGGTTTCAGCGCAACTTCCTTGTCGCCAATCTCGAACGCCTTGTCGGCCTTGCCACTCTGAATGTAGTCAAACGTCAGCGCGGAATACACAACCGGACGATACCGGCTTTCTGGGTATTTCTTCAAAAAGTCCTCGCCCGCGGCGATTTTCTTTTGAAGATCCGTGTTCGGCATCGCCTGAAACGCCTTCACTGCTGCATCCTCCTCGGCGTTCGCCGGCGGCTGCGAGCTAGGGATGTCGAGCGAGCTGCCGGACTCGGCGGGTTTCTGCTGTTTATTGGTTTGCTGACCAGGCTGGTTCTGGCCACCCTGCTGATTCTGGCTGCTCTGCGCGAATGCAGTCGCTGCAAATGCGGTGAGGCATCCTGCCAGCAGGATGGCTGTCGTCGCAATTCTGTTCTTACTGCTCATCGTGCTTCTCCTTTTGATTGTTGGACACCCTGTGGCTGGTCTACCACTTTATGATACACATTTTCGGCGTGACCCGGGCAGGTCCTCGAAGGGCTTACGGCCGTTCCGGACTTTTCGTTCCGCCCATCGCGCTTAGCGCTTTTGTCGCCGCCTGCTTCGCCTTTTCCGGCGCACCATCCACGGCAAGAGCGGCGTGATATTCTGACTTCGCGCGCTCCGGCTGGCCCTCGATGTCGTAGATCGTTCCCAGATGAACGTGAGACCACGCGAGCACCAGAGGATCCTGTGTCGCCGCATGTTCGCCGCTCGTCAACCGTCCAAAAACTTCCTTTGCGCGGACGCCATCCTGCTCCATCATCGCGACGACTCCAAGTCCAAACAGTGCCCGCGGCTGATCTGGATATTTCACCAGCACTTTTTGAAACGAAGCCTCTGCGGCGCGCGGATTTTTCTCCGCAATGCGTCGTTCTCCTTCCGTCAGCGCAGCTATCGCTTCCGCGTCATTTGGAATTGTCGTGGGCGCAACAGCTTTGTGATGGGCTAAGACTTCCGCCTCGGCCGCGTTCGTTTTTGTTCCACGCGGCGCAAACTTGATGGTGGCGATTCTTTTTCTTTCCGCTGCCAGATCGATCGAACGCACCAGGTCGGGAAAGTACAACTTCATCCCAGGTTCGGACTGCTCGAACTTTGCAAGAGCGGCAAATAATGGCCGAACGAACACATAACCATCCGCGTCGGCGATATCCATTGCTGATTCGCGTTCGCCGGGAGACATCCGCTTCAGCTTCAGCTCAACGGCCCGAACGGTGCACTCGGCGACATACGACGGAAAATCGTCCTTTAAGTCAGGATCAAGCCGCGGAGCAGCGGCAGCGGTTTCAAACAGCGGCAGCTTGACGGCAATCACGTGCGAATACTGCAGCGGCAAGGGATCCAGCAAGAAATGCAAAAACGCATGGCGGACAGTGTCCAGCGGAACCTGGCCGGAGCCGCTTACCACCAGTGAATAGTGATCGCCAAAATTCCGCACGTTAGTGATGCGGCCGACAAGCGGCTCCACGATGATGGTGAATGAGCGAGGGCTGGTCGGATCCAGAATTTCGCGCAAGTAACCGGTCGCCACAAAAACGACTTGCGAAACCGAATCGTGCATCTGTTCAATCTCGCGGTTGTAAACCGGTTGAACTTGCCGCCACAGCTCCCCGATTTTCTGTTCCTTATAATAGTTCGAAAGAATCTCCGGGAATCCTTCGAGTGCAATAACTTCGGGAGGCAGTTCGTCCCGCCGCAGAATCGGTTCGAACTTCGGCGCCGGGCCGCTCACCAGCCCAAACCAGATATAGCGCGAAAGCATTTGGCCGGCGTCCGCCAATTCGTGCTGTTTATAGAAATTTCGCATCACCTCGACGGCCGGTCCCTGTTGGTGCTGCAGCCTGTCGCGAAGCTGCGCGCGCATCGGCGACCAGTTCGTCGCGCTGACGTCCGCTTCGAATCCGGAAGCGAGCAGCGCGCACATCGTGGTGAACATGGCCTCATTGCCATCGACAGTGACCGTAGTTACTGGCGCAGCTTGAGGTTTTCGAGACGGTGGGCGTTGCTGGCTGCTTGCAAAGCTGGGCAACAGTAGCCCTGCGCACAAGAAAATACCTGGAGTCCACAAAAATTTTCTCATTCGATTGGTCGCGAAATTGTCCGTGGCTACGCTGTTCTGCGCAAATATCCTGCATGCGAGCCGCAGTTCAATTTACAAGCGCCCCACATTGGAGTCAAGAAATGGGCCCTGCCTGTTAGTACGGCAACTCTTGCCTGGATGCGGCGCATCTGCTTAAAGTGAAGATGCCTGTCAACCCCGGTAGGATGGCTCGGGTCATGCAAACCGTTCGTTTCCAGCTTGGTGCAGCGATTGTTTTTTTCGGCTTGCTGGGAAACTTTTGTCCCGCGTCAACGCGAGCCCAACTACAAGGCGATGTCCCGCCACCTCAGCAACTGACCAACGCGCAGACCGCCCCGAAAGCGCAGCCCGCTTCGTCCATTGCCGCGCCAGCCGGAAAGAAACGTCTTTCCAAGGACTTCACGCTAAAGGGCGACTCCACCTGGACCGATACCGGCATCAACGTTTCGCCCGGTGAGCACGTTCTGGTCACTGCAATCGGCAAATTGCGTTACACGGACGCAAAGGACGACAATGGCCCCGAAGGTCTGCCGCGCGGCTTCAAAGATCTCCTGCGCATTCTTCCTTTCAATGCTGCCGGACGCGGCTCTTTAGTCGGCCGCATCGGAGACGGAGATGTTGCGCAACCTTTTCTTATCGGCGCGTCGCACGACGTGGTCTCGCCGATCTCCGGCCATTTGAGCATCGGCATCAATCAATCCGATAACGACACCGGCGAAGGCTCCTACACCGTGCACATTGACGTCTACTCTGCTGACCCTACTTCTGGAGCGACTCTTGCGATCGCGAAGTCCGTCACCGCGCTCCCCGGCATCGACAATTCGCTTTTCGGACGAATCCCTCGCCGCATCGCCGACAAAGATGGCAATCCCGGCGACATGGTGAACTTCATGATTCTTGGCCCGGAAGCCGTCATGCAGCGCGTCTTCAGCGCCGCTGGCTGGGTCAAAGTCGATGCAGATGTGAAAGGTACGGTGCTCCACGGCCTGATTGTCAGCCTCTCGAAAGAGTCTTACCTCACGATGCCGATGAGCCAACTCTACCTTTTCGGCCGGCCTCAGGATTACGGCTGGGCGCACGCCGAGCCCATCAGCGTCGTCGCTTCTCGCAATCACCTGCGCCTCTGGAAGGCGCCCTTCACCGTGAACGGCGAAACGCT
>QHYO01000647.1 GCA_003224135.1 Acidobacteriota bacterium
CGCGACTCACGATGTTGGTTTCGAGCGCGATCAGCGTAACAACGGCGTCACGCATAAAATTGATCCGGATATCGATCTGGAGCGCGATTATGTCGAAAAAACTCTTACCAGCACCGGACTCGTCGCCGAAGTCGTCCACTTTCTTCCCGAAAACCCGATGAAGGAAGCGAAAACCGCCACCGGCGGGTCATTCCATTCAAGCGGACAAGTTCTCATTCTTAA
>QHYO01000643.1 GCA_003224135.1 Acidobacteriota bacterium
AAAGACACTGCCGACGAAATTGCCATTCAGGAAGACGTCAACTCCCGCAAGGGCGTCGAGCGAATCATCCGGCATGCCTTCGACTACGCTCGCGAGCACAACTCAGGCGCGTTTGCATGAGCGACAAATCCAACGCTATGACCTTCGCCCACGACCTCTGGCAACGCGTCTTCAAGCAGGTCCGCCAGGAATATCCGGAGATCGACTCCCGCCACCTTTACATCGACAGCTTGGCCATGGAGGTCGTTCGCGATCCGCGCCAGTTTGACGTGATCGTCACCTGCAATCTTTTCGGCGACATCATCAGCGACCTCGGGGCACAGCTCGCCGGCGGACTCGGCCTCGCACCCTCCGGCAATATTCATCCGGGGCGCACGTCACTGTTCGAGCCGGTTCACGGCTCCGCTCCCAACATCGCCGGAAAGGGCATCGCCAATCCGCTCGGTTCGATCTTGACCGCAGGCTTGATGCTCGATTTTCTAGGCTGGAGACCGGAAGGCGACGGGCTTCGTGACGCAGTTCGCTCCGCCATCAGGGAAAACTTCGTTCCTCCAGATCTGGGTGGAGATAAGAAAACCGTTGAGGTCGGTGACTGGATCGCAGGACGCATCGCAAATCGGTAATACGAAGATAAAGTATTACTTCAACTTGGATTCGTGAGACAGATCGGCCTTCGAACAAAGCCGCAGCGCGGAATCCAGAATTCAAGTAATACTTTAGTGTCTCTTCGCCGCCATCGCGATCAATACCCCGATCAAAAATCCTCCGATGTGCGCCCACACTGCCACGCCGCCGTTGACCGCGTTACCTAGCGAACTGATTCCGCTCAGAAACTGCATCGCGAACCAGCCTCCCAACACGATCACGGCGGGGACGCGGATCACAAAGATAAAAAGCAGGCACAAGATGCGATTCCTCGGTTCGAGGACGATGTATGCTCCCATAACCCCAGAGATCGCGCCGCTCGCCCCGAGTGCAGGGAGGTGCGAATGGAAATTAAACGCGATGTGCACCAAGCCCGCCCCGACTCCGCACACCAGATAGAACAACAGGTATTGCAGATGCCCAAACTCTGCCTCCACGTTATCCCCAAAGATCCAGAGGAACAGCATATTGCCGAGGATGTGCGCGAACCCGGCGTGCAGGAACATGCTCGTGATGAGCGGCAAGAAGGCCGCTTCAAAGGTCGTTGCCCCGTTCACCCAACCGGAAACTCTTGCCGGCACCATTGCATTCGCCATGACGAACCCCTTAAAAACGTGCGGAGTCAGCGTCAGTTGATAGAAGAACACTGCGATGTTCGCCGCCAGCAGGCCGATATTCACGAACGCAAATTTGCCGGAAGGATTTTCGTCCCGCAGAGGAAGAAACATAGCTTTTCTGTCTAACCTCTCGCGGCGCGGCCCGAGCCGCCAAGCGCATGTTCGGCAGCCTGCGCCATCACTGTCGCGGTGAATTGATTCGGATGGCGCTTCTTCCCCGTTTTCAACCGCTCTATCGCTCCCACCGAGCCGACCCCGCCCCGCGCACCGTGAGCCATACAGTTCAACCCGGCCGCTGCGCAGCCAAATTCAAGCATGCGCTGCGTGTCCCATCCGCGCAGCAATCCATAGGCGAAGCCGGCATGAAACAGGTCTCCCGCGCCGGTCGTGTCCACCACCGGTACGCGGTAGGCTGGAGCGCACCAGAAGCGCTGTCCGTCCCATGCCAGCGCGCCCCGTTCACCCAGTGTCGCGCAAACCAGCTTCGAGCCGTACTTGGCGCGGATATTTGGAAGCGCCAACAGCGGATCATTCGACCCGCCAAGCGGCTCTAGTATGCCGAGCGACAAAACGGGGAAGTCTACCAGCGGCAACAGAAACCGCAGTTCTTCGCGGAAGACATCCAGGTCGCACATGATCGGCACGCCAGTCTCGCGTGCCCATGTCGCAGCCAGTCGTGACGCCTCGGGGTTTTCTCCGTCCACATGCACCAGCCTCGAGCGCTGGAACCATTCCTTCCTGAGGTATGACCTGTCCAGTTTTACTCTTGGATCTCTGTGGCATAGAACCGCCCTACTGCCGCTCACATCCTCTACGAGAATATAGGACAGCCGGCTCTCCGCCCCGCGAACTCGCCGCAGGTGGGACTCGACACCGTGCGCGCGGAGCTCAGCCTGATGCATTTCGGCGTGATGATCGGAACCGGTCGCGCCCACGTAACGGGTTTGTAGCCCCCATGTCGCCGCGGCAAACACAGCCGTTGCCACTTGTCCCCCGAGGCGAATTTCGCGAGAGACGGTGTCCGTTTTACCGTCCCGTGCAGGAAACTCCGCCAGACGAAGCACGATGTCTGTTGCGTTCTCTCCGATGCCTGTGAAATCTACTATGGGAATGGGCATGAAGCGAAAGCCTACCTGATAACGCGTCGAATTCAAAAAGAGAAGAGCTGGCCGTGTGGCCTCGACGTTTTAAACTTCAGCGTCCTATAATTTGTGTCCAAGCAAAAACGGCGGTTAACAGATTAATTTTATTGGCTCAAGTCTAGGAAAGCACGCGGTTTAGGGAATGTGCGGGGCGAAAGCCATGGAGTGCAGTATTTCTTCGACTGAGTTGCAGGGTGTGGAATTGGTGCTCCGTCTCGTGGTCGATTCCTGGTTATCCCGCATCGTGCTGTGAGGTTCGGTGACAAAAATTTTCGATTATTTGCCTCCGGAAAGTTGCGCAACAGGGAAGCGTGTGGTAAGAAATTTGATTCGCGTTTGCGTCTTGCTTTCGTTCGATTTCGCAGATGGCGAATCGCAGTCGGCGCGCCGACAAGACATGCCCGCCAGGGAAACGGAAGCCATCATTCTTAAAACCTTTCCTCTAGGCGAGGCCGACCGTCTCGTTAGTTTCCTCGGTCGTTCGTCCGGTCGGCTGCGGGGCGTCGCTTCGGGTGCGCGCCGTCTGAAGAACCGCTACGGTTCTACGCTCGAGATTCTCTCGCACGTGCAACTTTGGTACGTCGAGCGCGAAACCCGGGATCTGGTGCGCATTCAACAATGCGAATTGCTCGAGTCGTTTCATCGAGCACAGAGCGACTATGGCCTCAGTACGGGCCTGGCTCTGATTAGTGAGATCTCCGAGCGCGTTCTGCCCGAGCAGGAAGTTGCCGAACCGATGTTCCGGCTGCTCCTTCTTGCGGCTAGGGAAGTCGAGCGCCGCGGATCCTGGCAACTGCCGCTCGCGTACTTCGCGTTCTGGACGGTCCGCCTCGGAGGATGGTTGCCGCCGCTTGATCGCTGCGCAGAGTGTGGAACCGGCCTCGGCGAGCATCCGGGATTTCACTTTTCGCAATCGCCGGGACTGCTTTGCGAGAACTGTCGCAAGCCGGGCATGCGCCCGCTGAGCAAGCGCGGGAGGGAGCTGGCTGAGGTCTTCGCGGGCAAGAAGCTTGACCAGATCGAACTGGCTGGGGATTTGACCAAGCCTCTGAGTGAGCTGCGAGAGGTGGCATTGAGTTGGATTGAGTTTCACACCGAGCGGCGTTTGCAAACACGCGAGTTTCTGGAGACGACGTGAAAGTTAAAGTAAAACTTGAACATAGGCCGAAGGGTCTGAATTTTCAGGATCTCATCCTAGCGCTCTCACACTTCTGGGTGAAGCAAGGTTGCGTTCTCCAACAACCTTACGACGTCGAAGTCGGCGCGGGAACCATGCACCCCGAAACCTTTCTCCGCGTCCTGGGCCCCACTCCCTATCGTGTCGCCTACGTGCAGCCGAGCCGTCGGCCCGCCGACGGTCGCTATGGCGAGAACCCCAATCGCTTGTACAAGCACTCCCAGTTTCAAGTCATCCTCAAACCATCTCCGACCGACATCCAGGAGATCTATCTGAAGAGTCTCGCCGCCATTGGCATCGATCTTAGGGAACATGATATTCGCTTTGAAGAGGACAACTGGGAATCCCCCACGCTCGGTGCCTGGGGCATCGGCTGGCAGGTTCTTCTCGACGGCCTTGAGATCACCCAGTTCACATACTTCCAACAGAGCGGCGGCCTGGACCTCGATCCCATCTCCGTGGAACTGACCTATGGTCTCGAGCGGATCTGCGCTCTCCTGCAGGGCAAGGAGAGCGTCTACGACCTCCGCTGGTCAGACGACAAAACCTACGGCGACATCCGGCTTGCGGAAGAGCAGCAGTTCTCTGCCTACAGTTTCGATCGCAGCGACGCCAAAGCCATCCGCTCCGAATTCGATCTTCACGAGAAACAGGCCAAGGAGCTACTCGACGGCTGGCCCAAGGCCGCAGGGAGGGAGCGCCAGCGCTACCCACTTCTCGCGACTTACGACCATTGCCTGAAATGCTCTCACCTCTTCAATCTGATGGACGCTCGCGGCGTCATCTCCACAACCGAACGCGCCGCGCTCATGGGCCGCGTGCGCACGGTCGCCTGCCGCACCGCAACCGCTTATTTGGAGCAATTGACGCCTGGCACCCCGAAAGCCGAGGTGCGCTTGTGAGTCCCGCCAGCAAGGTGCCGCCAAAGAAAGTCTTGGCCAAGGCTGCCGCCAAGGCGGCGCCCGACAAGCGCATTGAACTCCTATTCGAAGTGGGTTGCGAAGAGATTCCCGCAGGCATGCTGGCCCGCGCCGAGACCGAACTCAAGGCTGGTTTCGAGAAGCAGCTCGCCGCCGAAAATCTGATGGAGGGCGTCGCCGTCGAGTCCTTTAGCACGCCACGCCGCCTGACGCTCTGGGCGCGGGGCTTGCCGGTTCGCCAGGCCGATGTCACCAGCGAAGTCACCGGGCCGCCCAAGTCTGTGGCCTATGACGCTGTCGGCGCGCCGACGCGTGCGGCCGTCAGCTTTGCCGAGAAGCAGGGCATTGCCCTCCACGAAGTCTATTTCCAGCAAACACCGAAGGGTGAATACCTCGCCGCCAAACAAGTGAAGCGTGGCCGCGCCACCGAACACATTCTTGCCGACATTCTGCCGCGCATCCTTCACGACCTTTACTGGCCCAAAACCATGACCTGGACCGGCCTCTCCGGCGCTCGCTTCATCAGACCGATTCGGTGGATCGTGGGGCTTCTCGATGGTAAGCCGCTGAAGTTCTCTTATGCCGGTATTGCCGCCGCAGACGTCACCCGTGGACATCGCTTTGCCGGTTCCGCATCCATTCGCGTGCGCTCGTTCGCCGACTATGAGAAACAGCTCCGCTCAAACGGCGTGGTCGTTCGCACGGCCGAACGCTTAGAAAAGATCGAACGGGAACTTGCAGCTCATGCGAAGAAGGGAAGCTACCGCATTCACGAAGATGCCGACCTGCTGAAGCTGGTGACGTACCTCAACGAATTGCCGTCTGTAATTCATGGTGACTTCGATCCCGCCTTCTTGAACCTGCCGGACGAAATTCTGGTCACCGTCATG
>QHYO01000098.1 GCA_003224135.1 Acidobacteriota bacterium
GGCGGCGCCGTATCATGCTTATTTGCGTGCGTGGGCAGATGAGCTGGTGAAACTAGGATATCGGCCGGGTGTGTACTGCTCCGGAATAGTGGTGGATGAAGGCAGCGGCGTGACGATTGTGACAGCGGAGGACATTCGAACCAACGAAGCGCCGAGGAAGTTTGCCTATTGGGTTTTCAACGATGCGTGTCCTCCTTCGCCGGGATGTGTATCGATGGCGAACCCGCCGCTGCCGGCGTTGAGTGGAGTGAAGGATGCGACCGTGTGGCAGTTCACGCGATCGCCAAGAGAAAAAGAAACGGCGGCGCGGTGCGGTGGATATGCGGTGGACCAGAATTGTTACGCAGTGGCGGATGCGGCAAAGCAATGGCACCTCGATATGAATGTGGCGGCGAGTTCCAATCCTTCCTTTAGGCAATAAATTCCTGCGTGACATCGGACATTCCCCTCGCATCTTTTCCAATGCATAGAGTTGAGAGAGCCAAACTGAGGAAGAAGGAGGCAAAATGCCGCTGGTACGCATTTCACTTCGTGAAGGAGCGACACCGGAATATCGAAAGGCAATCGCAGACGGGGTGCACCAGGCGATGATTGACGCGATTGCGATTCCGCCGAAGGACCGGTTCCAGGTCATTTCCGAATACAAGGCAGGAGACTTGATCTACGACCCGGACTATCTGGAGGTGAAGCGATCGGACAAGACTGTGTTCGTGCAGATCACGCTAAGTACCGGGAGGAAGCCGGGACAGAAGCGTGCGCTATTCAGGCGGATGGCGGCATTATTGGAAAAGTCGCCCGGGCTCCGGCCGGAGGACCTGCTTGTGAATTTAGTCGAGGTGAGTTGGGAGAATTGGTCGTTTGGGAATGGGGAAGCGCAATACCAGAAAGATTAGACAGCAAAAGGTTGCGAGGGCGACTTAGGAGCCGCCCTCCTTGCAGATTCGGGTGACCGGCGAATCTTTCGCAAGATCGAGTGTGGGCGAGATCAGATCTGGCCCAGGCCGCCGTCGACGTTGATTTCGACGCCGGTGATGTAGGAAGCGTCGTTGGATGCGAGGAAGGCCACGGTGCCAGCGACTTCTTCGGGTGTGCCGACGCGTTTCATCGGAACGTGCGCCACAAAATTCTGCACCATGGCGTCAGCGGTTTCCTTGGGCAGACCGAGGCGTCCGAAGATCGGAGTTTCGATCGGGCCTGGCGCTACGGAATTAACACGAATATTGCGGGTGATCAGTTCCGCGGCGAGTGTGCGGGAGAACGATCGCAGCGCAGCTTTCGTGGCGGAATAGACGGAAGTCAAGGCGTTACCTTTGATTCCCGCGACGCTGGTATTCAGAATGATGGAGCCGCCATCGTTGAAGTACGGAAGAGCCTTTTGAATCGTGTAGTAGGCGCCTTTGGTATTGATATCGAAGATTTCGTCGTAATGGGCTTCGTCGGCATTTTCGAGCGGCTGGAATTTTGCGACACCCGCGTTAACGAAAAGGATGTCGATTTTGCCGAATTTTTGCGCAATTGCGGAATAGAAGCGGTCAAGGTCGTCAAGCTTGGCGACATCGCCCTTAACGGCAAGGATTCCGTTGCCGACGTACTTGACCGCTTCGTCGAGAGTTTTCTGGCTGCGGCCGGAAATCACGACCTTCGCGCCTTCGTCGGAAAAGCGCTTGTCGGTGGCGAGGCCGATGCCGCTGTTGCCGCCGGTGATTACGGCGACCTTACCTTCAAAACGTTTCATAAAATCCTCCACTAGAGTTGCACCAGTACGGCGTTCGTTAAGTTACTTCGATACTTAGATGAACATCTAAGCATTTGGTTGCATCAATTGCGAGATCTGGCGAGACAGGCCGGAAAAGGGAAGAACGTCCGTGGATGCGACCGGGTAATTCCGATACACTGGGCATCAATCATGAATACCAAGCGTATCGAGAAGATTTCAAAAGCACTGGCGGACGAGACGCGTTTGCGGATTTTTGAGGCGATCGCGGCCACAGACAACCTTACTTGTGGGGAACTTGTAAACCTGAGAGGGGTTACGCCTGCGACGATTTCACATCACCTTAAGATTCTGACGGAGGCAGAGTTGATCAAGTGCTGCAAAGAAGGGCAGTTTGTGCATAGCCGGACAATTCCAGAGACCATTGCGGAATATTCAAAATCGTTGGCGCGCATTTCGAAAGGCGGCAGCGCGAGTCGAGGCAAAAAGAGATAACAGCTTGGGTTTCCTTGTTGTGTTGGACGTTGAGCTGTTTCGAGCGAATCGGTTCGCGGCGGAATGGGTGCTACTCCTTCGACTTCGTGGCCAGCAGTGCAGAAAACGCACGCAAGAGAAGGGCCGGGCCACTTCGCTCAGGGTGACAAGTTTTAAGAGTAAAGCTACTTCATATATTTTTCATACCAAGCCACGATGCGGTTGAGCCGGTCGATAAGGTGCTTTTCTTCGTGGAAGCCGTGGGGCTCGCGCGGATAGACGACCAATTCGGTGTCGACTCCGTAACGCTTCAGGCCGCGATAGAGTTCCTGGCTTTGACCGAGCGGATCGACCGTGTCGGCGTCACCCTGCAGAATAAGGGTCGGAGTTTTGGCGTTTCTTACATGGACAAATGGCGAGCTGTTGAGAAAGCCCTCCGGTCTCTCGTAGGGAACGCTCCAAAACCATTCGTCGTAAGAAGGATGCTGTTCGGTGCCGTACTCCGAGATGAGATTGGCCATGCCTGCTCCGGATACGGCTGCTTTGAAGCGAGTGGTTTGCGTGATTGCCCATTCACTCATGTAGCCGCCGTAAGACCAGCCGCCAATGCCGAGACGATTTGAGTCAGCAATGCCCTTGGCGACGAGATCGTCGATGCCGGCGATGAGGTCCCTGAAGTCGCCGCCGCCCCAGTCTGCGCGATTGCTTTCGATGAATTTTTCTCCATAGCCGATGGAGCCGCGAATGTTTGGATAGAACACCGCATAGCCTCGTGCGACGAGAAGCTGTCCCCAGGCTTCGATCGAAGATTCCCAGGCGCCGGTGGGTCCACCGTGAATGAGAGCGATCAGCGGAAGTTTGGATTTGCCGTCGTAGCCAGAAGGTTTGAGGAAAGCGGCTTCGATTTCGAGAGCGTCGAAAGATTTGTATTTGTAGATTTCGGGTTTGACGGTGCTGAAGGCGTCGAAGGACTTATTCAAGGAGGAAGATTTTCTTGATTGCTGACCGGCCACGGCGATCCAGATCTCCTGTGGTTCGGTTGAATTTTCACCGACGAAGGCGATGGTGCCGTTATCGGCGACGGCGAAGGATGACGGCATTGTTTCGGCGGTTGCGATGTCTTCGCGCTCGCCTGAGGAGCTATAGCGGATGAGCTTGCGAGTGAAACCGTCGGCAGCGAGCAGAATGAGGCTAGCATCCTTGTTCCAGCGATAGCCAAAAACGGTGCGGTCAAGGCTTGCGGACGTCAAATTTTTTGCGGCAGGCATATTTACGGGGAGAAGCCAGAGGTCGTGCGGAGCCGGACCATCTTCGCGCGAACCGATGAAACTGATGGTGCGGCCGGAAGGAGCGACAGCCAGCTCGCCGAAGGGACCGCGCGGAGCGAGGAGCACTTTCATTGCGGCCTTGGGATCTTTCACCGAGGTTTGCACAAGAAAGATGCGCTCAGTATTGCGGTCGGATTCGGGCTGGTCCGTAGCGATGATGGCAAGAGAGTTGCCGTCTGGGAACCAGGCTAAATCGGAAACTGAAAAATTTGCGAGAGTGAGCGCGCGTTCGGTTTTATCGGCGACGCTGATGAGCCAGAGGCGCGAATGCTTGTCGTCTTTGTCTACGATGCGTGCGTCGTCCTTGTCCTTTTCTTTTTTCTCTTCGGCTCCTGTTTTTGCGTCGGGACCAAGAAAAGCGATCTGTTTGCCGTCGCGGGACCAGGCGAATCTGCTGATGTTGCGCTTGCCTTTCGTCAGAGGCTCGGATTCGCCGCCAGTCATGGAAAGAAGATAAATCTGTTGGTTGGCGTCGCGGTTTGAAAGGAAGGCGAGGGATTTACCGTCGGGTGACCACTTGGGAGAGGATTCAGACTTTTCGGAATACGTGAGCTGACGAAATATGCCGCTAGAGATTTCGAACAGCCAGATGTGAGCGGGGCGCTGGTCGGACTTGGGAGGTTCGCTTACGACAAAGGCGATACGCGAGCCGTCGGGTGAGAATTCCAGATCCGAAAGGCGATGCAAACTAATGAGAGCTTCCGGAGTGAGTGGCTTGCGCGAAGCGGGAGTGGCATCCTGTTGAGCGAAACTCGCGGAGGAAAAAGCGGCAAGAAATAGGATCGCGGCGATCGAGGCGATTTTTGGCATGAGAAATCCCTCCGAGGAGAACACAGGACTGTAACCGCGCAAGGGAACAGCGTCAATGTAGGGGGAATTAAGCGGTGAGTAGGTCTTACCGCCAATGAGCCGGTTTCCTGAGAGCGACTGCCAAGGAACTTGCGTGGGTCCCCGCAGCCGCTATCGTCGAAATATGGTTCCATTTCCAGATCGGTTTGGAAGTTGTTGCGACTAGTCATGATGGTCGCGATAGCGATCATGGTCGCGGCGGTCACGATCGTGATCCCAGTCGTGCCGGTGTTCGAATCGTCCGCGATCGCCTTCCCAATAGCCGTTGTAATACCGTCCGCCTTCGTGGCGGGGGCCAATCCAACGTGCGCCCGCATACGGCGGACGAGTCCAGTATCCCGCATGCCACCTATAGTGTCTTCCTACCGGATACCAATA
>QHYO01000099.1:0-5195 GCA_003224135.1 Acidobacteriota bacterium
CGACGATCGTCAACTTTTTTGGATTCTGGCTTTTGGAAATTCCGCTCGCGTGGTTCTTGGCTATCCCGATGCGTATGCAGGCGAAGGGCGCGTATTTTTCAATCGTGGTTGCGGAGGCCGCGATCGCCGCGGTGAGTATTGTTCTGTTCAAGCGAGGCTACTGGAAGCAGCAGAAAATCTAACGATTGCTGAGGGAACCGCGCTTGGTTTCGCACTACGCAAAGGTCGGTCGTTATCGCGATACCTTGCTCACCCACGGCATTCCGAGCGCCCCGGAACGGGTGCATACCGTAATCGGCTGACCGGGAAAATAAAATCCACGGTGGCCGAAGAGAAAGAATCTGTTGAGATACAGAGACTCGGTCGGTTTGCCGGGGCGCCAGGACTGCACAATCAGCCTACTCCCGCGACGGCCGTAGACGGTGCGGACTACGCTGGTTTGATGCAAGACCTCTTGCGAAGAATCGAAGGCGCCATTTGCGAGAAGCGCCGCAGCCAAAAGCCAGGGGAGCATCGCCAGTGCAACGTCTCTAGAGATAATGGCCGCATCTCGTGGCGTTCCAAACAAAATGACGCCTGCGCATAGGCAAAGGGCCAGGAGCCAGATGGTCGTGGCCCCGCCGTCTAACAAGGGATAGGGGCGAGACACGCAGAGGACCAGCGCAAAAACTCCAGCCAGAAAGACCATCCGAAGAATGCCTTTGGCTGCAGGATTGCGATGAGGTAGCCGGGGAGTTTCCTCAGCGATCTCGGCCGGATCGGCAGAATTCAAGCCGCCATCATTTTGCGGCATGGCGCAGGCCTTTCATCGTCTGCGAAGTTACGCTCGTCGTTACGCCGCGTCAACGGACCCATCCTCAGGATCCTCAGGATTGATTTCTTGACTTGTCCCTCTTCCCTTTCGTATCGTCCGTTGCGTCTCAATAAGAGGAGAAATTGAGCTGCCCTACGGCCTCAAGGAAACGTTTCGCCTTTCGTCGGCACCATTCCCGGAAGATCCTCTCTTTGATTGCGGGCATTTTGCTGCCGCTTTCCCCAGCGGTCGCACAGGAGCCGCAGCCACCGGTTCACATCGCGCCGAAGACTCCGAGCGCGCAGCAGTCTGGAGCGCAAACACCGCCTGCGAATCCGCCATCCGCACATACGCTTGATTCGGAGGACCTCGGAGCGTTCTTTGACGGCATTATTCCGTTGCAACTCGAGCGCGCCGATATTGCCGGGGCATCGGTACTGGTAATGAAGAATGACGAAGTGCTGCTGCAAAAGGGCTATGGCTTCGCTGACGCCAAAGAGAAAAAGCCTGTCGATCCGGCCAGCACGATTTTTCGCCTCGCGTCCATCGCAAAACTTTTTACCTGGGTTTCTGTGATGCAGCTTGTGGAGCAGGGCAAACTCGATCTCGATAGAGACGTAAACACATATCTGGACTTTCAGATTCATCCAGCGTTTGGAAGGCCGATCACGCTGCGCAATTTAATGACTCATACCGGCGGCTTCGAAGAAGAAGCGCGCGAAATTATCATCATCAATCCCAAGAAAATCCCCACGTTGCGCGAATTTCTGATTGAGAATCAGCCACGGCGACTGTTTCCGCCAGGTCTGGTTCCAGGATATTCGAATTACGGCGTTGGCCTGGCGAGTTACATCGTCGAGCGTGCGAGTGGAGAACCGTTTGAGCAGTACGTCGCGGAGCACATTTTCCTAGCTCTCGGGATGACGCATTCCACTTTTTATCAGCCATTGCCGAAGGAACTTGGCTCGCTGCCGTCGGAGGGTTATCGGGGAAACACGGAGAAGCCTGCCGTGGGATTCGAAATCTTCAATCCGGCTGGAGCAGGCGGGATTTCGTCAACAGCATCGGACATGGGGCGTTTCGGCCAGGCGCTACTGAACGACGGGGAACTCGATGGCAAACGCCTCCTCAAGCCAGAAACGCTTGCGGCTATGTTCACTCCGCAATTTCGCGCGAGTGAGCAGATGCCCCCACTGTGCATGGGTTTTTACGAAACGTGGCGCAACGATCTGCGCTGGATTGGTCACGAGGGCGACCTGATCGCCTTTCACAGTTTGTTTTTCCTGGAGCGCTCCGAGAAGCTCATGCTGTTTGTTTCTTTCAATTCTGCTGGCGCTGGCGGCAAAGTCCGTCCTGAACTCGTTCAAATGTTCTCAGATCGCTATTTTCCGTCCGACCGGAAGCAGACTTTTATTACGGTGCCTCTCAACGAACTCAAAACACTGGAAGGCAGCTATCAATCGACGCGGCGTGCCGACAGCACGAAACTCAGGATTGGAAACCTGCTGTCACAACGAACTGCGACCGTGGACAAGGACGGCGTAGTGCAGCTGGAAGAGGCCAAGGATTTGCGCGGGCATACCATCAAGTGGAAGCCGATTGGAAAAGATTTGATGCAACAGGTAGATGGGCAACTCCGGCTGTTTGCAATTCGCGATGCGCGCGGAAAGGTCATTCGCCTGGCGTACGATTTTCCCGGCGTGCAAGCGGAACGCGTTCGCTGGTGTGAAAACGCAAAAGTGGTTTTGTTCGGAGTTGGGCTCAGTCTGCTGACGCTCTTGGCGGTTGTGCTGGCCGCACTAAGCCGCACGATTCGGCGACTCTTTATTCGGAATCGACCCAAGCCCGCTCCCCGGCCGGGCACACGGTGGCTGCCTCGTACTTCGCAATTCGCGGCGTGGATCTGGGTGTTGTTAATCTCCACGATTTTCGTTTTGTTCACTGTGCTCGGCGATGACTCTGCGCCTCCTACGCGAGCGTGGGACAGATACCTTTACCTGGTGAATGCGGTTACGGCCATCGCGATTTTCTTCAGCGCCCTGGCGATTATGTCGTGTCTTTTCCTATGGCCCCGAACGGATCTTCGCAAAATTACGAAAGTGAAATTTTCTCTGGTCGCACTGGCGTGTCTGTTCCTGAGCTGGTTTGCGATTCACTGGAACATCATTGGGCCGGCCACGCGGTTGTAGGGAGCGCGCGCCAGGAAAGAGAGATTCCTCGCTTCGCTCGGAATGACGCCAGCGCAAGTGGTCGCGTCTTCTCAAGCGCTTAGCTACCCGCCTGCAGGCCCGCATCCGTCGACTGCCTCGTTTGCCGCTGCACGCTCTATTCCGCTAAACTCGTCTGTTCCGCACGATCTCACGGAGAAACCATGCTTGTTGTGATGCATTCTCATGCGACCGCAGAACAGGTACGTGCCGTCTGCGAGCGCATCGAGTCGCTGGGCCTGAAGTCACATCCCATTCCTGGCGCCGCGCGCACTGCTATTGGAATCACTGGAAATGACGGCGCGGTCGATCTTGCCATTCTCGAATCGCTGCCCGGAGTTGCGGAGTGCATTCCGGTCAGCAAGCCTTACAAGCTTGTCAGCCGGGACGTCAAGGAAGAGGATTCAGTGATCCGCATCCCGACGCCGTTGGGTGACGTACTGGTTGGGGGTAAACACCTTGCGCTGGTCGCGGGCCCATGCGCCGTTGAATCGGAAGCGCAATGCATGGCTGTCGCGGAGCAGCTGAAGCCTACCGGCGTCCGACTTTTTCGCGGCGGCGCGTACAAGCCGCGTACTTCACCGTACAGTTTTCAGGGCTTAGGGGAAGCCGGTCTGAAAATTCTGGCCAAAATTCGCGATGAATTCGGCTTTGGGATCATCACCGAAGCCATCGACCACGAGTCGCTTGATCTGGTTGAGAAATACGGCGACGTGATCCAGATCGGCGCGCGCAATATGCAGAATTTTTCGCTTCTTAAGCGCGCAGGGCGTGCCAAAAAGCCAGTTCTGCTTAAGCGGGGGATGTCCGCCACGCTCGATGAGTTTCTGATGGCCGCCGAATATATTTTGTCGGAAGGAAATTACAACGTGATGCTCTGCGAGCGCGGTGTACGCACGTTCTCCGATTTTTCCCGGAACACGCTGGACCTTGCGGTCGTTCCCGCGGTGAAAAAACGCAGCCACCTTCCGATATTCGTGGACCCCAGTCATGGCACAGGCAAACGGCACAAGGTGCTGCCACTCTCGCGGGCGGCGGTGGCTGTCGGAGCGGATGGGCTGCTCGTCGAAGTTCATCACCAGCCGGAGAAAGCCCTCTCCGACGGCATACAATCCATTCTCCCCGAGGAGTTCGCAGCACTTTGCATAGAAATTCGTCAGATCGCTGCTGTGGTACATCGCGAAGTAAATTAGTTGCGAAGCGTGAACGCAATTTCTGGGCGAGCTACTAAAGTCAACCTTGGTGACATGAACCGCGCATCCAAATTCCGCGTTGTGTTTCTCTCTGTGCTGCTTCTCGTCGCCGCGATCATTGTAATCGCGCGCGAACATCGCCCTTCTTTTCTACGGTCGGGGTTGCGCCTGTACGCCTACGTCAGCACGGCTGACAATTCTGTTTCTGTGGTGGACCTGGTTAAGCTCGCCACGGTGGCGCACGTGCCTGTGGGCGGCACAATTTCCGCGATGCGCGAGCACCCAAGCCGCGCTGAGTTGTGGGGGGTCAGTTCGAGCGGAGGTTTTGCATGGGTGCTCGATTCGCGAACTTCTCAGATCGTTGCGCGCATTCCTGTTGGCCCTCTTCCCTACTCGATCGACTTTTCCGCTGACGGTAATCGGGTGTATGTTCCCGCATCCGGCAGCAACTCTCTTGTGGCGATCGATTGTGGTTCCCGTCAAGTCATTGCGCACGCCGTTACCGGCGCGCAACCCGTCGTGGCCCGGGTTTCGGAGGACGACAGATTCGTACTTGTGCTCAACAGAAAGGATTCGACAGCAGGAATTTATGACGCCGCCACACTGCGCCTCCGGTTCACCCTTGGTGTCGTACCCGATCCCGAAGATGCGGTCATTCTGCGCGATCATTCCATTGCCTTCATTCGGAGCAGCACGCAGAAGCGACTTTCCGTGATCGATCTCGAGAAAGGTCAATTGCTGACGAATCTCGAGATGGCTGGAATTCCTTCGCAAATGATTTTGAAGCCGGACGGCGGAGAACTTTACGTGCTCTCGCCGGAATCACACGGGCTGCAGGCAATCAATACCTGGACCCATGAGGTGGGTGATTACGTGGTGCTGGGTTCGGCGCCGACGCGAGGCGTATTGCTTGCAGACACCGGTGAACTTTATGTCTCGGACGCGGCGGCAGGCAGCGTAACACCGGTCGACATCAGCTATCGGCGCCTTGGGCGTCCCATC
>QHYO01000099.1:5291-8426 GCA_003224135.1 Acidobacteriota bacterium
CGAATGACCTAAACTCGTCGCCGCCCTGTTGCCTGCTGACGATAATTCCCGTCGGCGACCAGCCGCGCGAGCTTGCTGTCAAATTGTTTTAGCAAAAATCGCTTACATCACGGTGCAAGCGGTTCAATCGGCCAGGCGAAATGTTCTTCGCCGAGCTGCACCTCGAGCACGCCTTCGGCGGGAAGTACATCCACGGGCAATCCTCCGTGCCAGAGCGCGACTCCGAGGCGCAAGCGCGAGGCTCCACGCAAATCAAACAGCTCCTTGCTGATGGCAAGTTCCAGAATCTGTTCCCAGGCCGCTTCAGCCGAGCCTGCCGGGTTCAACAAACAGAGACGATCCTGTTCGACAGCGTATTCGACTAGTTTCCCGAGCGATAGTTTTGCCATCATGGTTACTTCGGAAGTCGCCTGAATCGTGACGCGGAATTCCGCGTCCGCAAGCTCGGAAAGCGCCGCGGGAAACGCGTCCAGCCGAATGCACAACCTTTCCGGCTCGAAGCCATACCGCAATTCACGCAGATAGACCGTTCGGCCGTGCATCGCGCCGCTACGCCGCTCGGGCGAATACAAACCAGCGCCCAACCACTCAAAGTAAGATGTGTCGCGGCCGTTCACATCCACCCGCAAATATTCCGAAGGTGGCAAATGCAAGGCGCGTTCTGGCTGGCGCTTGATGGGCTTTGCCAATTCATCTGGCGCAATTTTTCCCACTGCGCGGTAAATCCCTGTCAGATGCCTGCGATAGAGCGCGTCGAATTCGGCATCATTTGCAGTGCTGTGTTCCGGCCCAAACCACCAGCACCAGTCGCTTCCTTCGGCGGCCAGCAGCGATTCTTTCGCTTCCTTGAGGCCAGCTTCGCTTGGGGCGTCTTTGCGTCCTTGCGCCCGGGCTTCTTCAGCACGCGAGTAGGCTTCGCGCGCATCCCACAGGAAATCCCATGCCTGCACGTCCTCGGCATGACCGATCCACACGTCGAAATTGGCGTTGATCCAGGACGCGGGGAAAATTCTGCTTGTTTCAGAAATATCGCTCGCCGCGGCAATCGCCTCGCTCGCGGTCAGCGCTCGAAAATCCGGATCGGATTGAATGCGGCCGTAGAATTCGCGCAGAAATTCGCGGCCATTGCCAGGATAGTATTCCCAGGCATTTTCGCCGTCCAGAAAAAGACAAACGGTAAGAGGCTGCTTGCTGGTGACGCGTTCGCCGATGGCGCGCAAGCGACCGTGAAGATCGGCGGCACCGGCTTTTGCATCCATTCGGCTGTACACAAATCCAATCAAATCGGATATGTGGTGATCGCGGAAGAGCCCCGTAATTCCCGCTTGGCCCATTTGCACCCGCCACGGCCGGTATAAGCGCTCGGCGTTGGGGGCAAGTCCGGTGCCGTCACGAAAGAATCCAAGATTCAGAGTGCGGCCAAGGACACCCTCGTCCGAGCCAAACCACTTGAATCCTTCCTCCGCGGCAATGGTAAGCGCCTGGTCGGACACAGAACCTTCTGAAGGCCACAAGCCGGCAGGCTGGACACCGAAAACTCTTTGGTGATATTCGCGCGCCCGCTGCAATTGCTCGCGAGCGTCTTCGGGATGCCGATAGGCGCGGCGCGGCAAAGGCGTTGAAGGATTCGCGACGCGCGCGATATCGGAATCGCAAACGAGCGGCAGAATGGGGTGATAAAACGGGGTGGTGCTGATCTCGATCTGACCACGCGCGGCTGCTTCACGGTAAATCGGCAGGACCAGCTTGAGAAAGTCCAACTGCTTTTGCTTGAGCGCGGCTTTATCCTTTTCCGTGAAGTCCTTACCTTTCGCTGAGAGCCGATTGATGGTGGCATCGCGCGCGATCCACTCTTCATCCATCCACGCGAGCTGGGAGAGCAATTGCAGATCGCGCCAATCACGCGGCGTAAAGGTGACGATTGCCTGGGCTCCGCCGGCCTGACGGGACCATTCGTGAAGTTCGGCAAAACGCGGCCACCGCGAGAGAAAGCGCTCGTGATTCACCTGAAATGCGCGCTGCAGAATTTCAGTCTTGTCTTCGCGGGTAAGCTGTTCGGCGTCGCGAAACACCAGTTCGAACCAGGGCTCGTTGAAAGTGCCGCTGGCGTATTCTTCGAGCTGAAGTCCGAGAGAGGGCACAACGTTGAATGTACAGTGAAAATTCGGAAACTCTTCGAGGATTTTCACCATGCCCCAATAATCTTTCAGCGCGTGAAGGCGGGTCCAAGGGAGGACGTAACGGCCCGTCTCGGGCTCACGGTAGTGCGGCTGGTGCATGTGCCAGAGGACGACGAGATGGACTTTATTCATCGCGAGAGCTGCTCCGGCGACACAGCAGTGGTCATGCTACACTCACGATTCCCGCCATGCGCATTCTCGACCGCTATATCGTCCGCGAAATTTTCCGTCATGCGTTCCTCGGACTCGTCGTCTTCACGTTTGTTCTATTCGTGCCGCAGCTCGTTCGGCTCATGGAGCTCCTGGTGCGCCATTCCGGATCAGGCGCGCAGATTACAAAACTTTTCCTGTACATTTTTCCCGGCGTACTCATTTTTACCATTCCGATGGCCGTGCTTGTCGGAGTCTTGCTTGGCCTTGGGCGAATGTCCGCGGACAGCGAAATCATCGCGCTAACGGCCCTTGGCATTAGCCGTCAGCGAATGCTCGTTCCCGTCGGCGTGCTGGCGCTGACCGGCGCGATTGCCACGGGAACGCTGACGCTGTGGCTGGCGCCGGCCGCATTCCGCGCGTTGCGAGGCATTGAAGCCGACTTACTTGCTTCGCAAGCCTCGTTCCAGGTGCAACCGCGTGTGTTCGACGAGCGGTTCCCGAAACGCGTTCTGTACATCAACGACGTCTCTGCGAGCGGAACGCAGTGGCACGGCGTTTTCCTCGCGGAAGTTGGCGAGGAGAGCGGCTCACAGCTGACGCTGGCGGAGAATGCGATTGTAATTGCCGAGCCAAAGCAGGGCAAGCTTGAGCTGCATCTTCAAGGCGGAACCACACACGAGGTCAGCCGCAAGGATCCCGACCATTATTCGGTGACTGATTTTGGACAGAGCGATTGGCCGCTGGAAGTAACGGGCCTGATTTCAAATCAGCAGCGTACACTGAGCAATCCTGAACGCCGGAC
>QHYO01000101.1 GCA_003224135.1 Acidobacteriota bacterium
CTTCATCTCCCGTACGCGGGCGAGCAGGAATACAGCCGCATGGTGTTGATCGAAAAGGGGGTGCGTCCCGGCGATATTCGCATCTTGAAACCGCGTATCCTGAACACCGCGGACGAGCTTCATATCGTCGCCGAGGCTCTCGATCAGCAGCGCGGTGCCCCGGTAATTGTTGTCACCTCGAAAGCTCACACGCGCAGGGTTCGTGTGCTCTGGGAAAAAGTCTCGCGCGGACACGGTAGCGGACGCATACTTGTCCGCGCCGCGCCTGAAGATTACTTCGACGCATCGCACTGGTGGCGCTCGACGCCCGACGCTCTTAGTGTCGTCCGCGAATATCTCGGCCTGCTGAACGTGTGGGCCGGCCTGCCGGTTACTCACACCAAATGAAAGCCTAACTACAGCCTGCGGCGAATCGACCACAACCGCCCAACTGCGCTTCACAAAATCAGAAAAACAAAAACCACTTTCTCTTGGCTAGTTCTTCAACGATTTCCGGCACATGAGGGAGCGGGCGTCCTTCAAAAGCCGCCAGCGGATTTGTCACGAATAACGCCTCTGCCTTTTCTTCTCCAAATTCCGCGCGAACCACGTCGTACGCAGCCCGCAACTTGTGCGGCCGGCTCGTCAGATTATGCGCGTCGCTCGCGACAAAATGCACCAGACCGCGCGCGATCCACGCAAGCGCAGCCTGCCGCGCCGCTGTCCCAAAACTTCCCGTCAACGACCCGCCGGTCACCTGGCCGTATCCCCCGGTCCGAATCCACTTTTCCAGTCGCTTCGGCTGTGTTCGAATGATGACGTTCCGCTCCGGATGCGTGATGATTGGCCGTAAACCCGCCAATTGAATTTCATAAATGGTCTGGTCCATCGCGGGAGGAATGGAGAATTCATTGAACTCCACCAGCAGACAATCCTTTTGATGAATGCAAAACGGCGCGGCATCTCTCTTTAGTGCCGCGATATTTTCCGGGCTCAAATGAAAATCGCAGCCCGTCGCAAGTTTCAGCCGGTCGCCCACGGCTCTTTGCAAGTCCATCGAAGCCTGCCGCACGGCCGCGAAATCAAAACGGTATTCGTTGTTCGAATGCGGCGTCGCCACAACGTGAGTAATTCCGTCGGAAATCGCCATCTCCGCCATTGCCAGCGACTCTTCAGCGCTCCTCGCGCCGTCATCCATTCCGCTCAATATGTGGCAATGCAGGTCAATCATGATTCGCGAATCCATCATCCGCGGAGAGCGCTAAAAACCTGCCAGATTCCCAGCAAAAACATCAAGGAAGCAAAAATCCGCCTCATTCGCGCAGCAGGGATCCGTTTTGCAAGATTCCCACCGGCAATTCCGCCGAGGAACACTCCCGGAATCAGCAGCAAGCCTGTTTGCCACGAAACGTAATCCGATTTTGCGTACGCGATCACCGCCAGCAGTCCCGTCGGAGGTATCAGTGCCACCAAACTCGTTCCCTGCGCGCGATGCTGGCTGAATCCCAGCAGCAAGCCGAGAATCGGAACTAAAATCACGCCTCCGCCGATTCCAAACATTCCTGATGCGATTCCGCTCGCCAGACCTGCCAGCAGCACACCGGCATCCACAAGCATTTGCCGGCTCATGCTCGGCCGCCCTCTCTTCGAACCGCCGACGCCGCGGCAGGTTGCGAGGGCCGCGCCTTCATCCACAGCAGCACTGCCGAAAACATCAGAAATCCGCCGAATAGTCCCTTTAGGAGTTGCGTCGACATCGGCACCGCAATCTTTCCGCCGAGGTACGCTCCTAAGATCATCCCCACTGCGCACAAAATTCCGGCGTGCAAATCCACGTTTCCGGCTTTCCAGTATTGCCGCAGCGCTCCAAGGCCGATAGGCGGCAGAAGAATAAAAAGCGAAGTTCCCTGCGCCAGGTGCTGGTCCATATGCAGAATGTGCACCATCGCCGGCACCAGCACGATGCCGCCGCCAATTCCAAGCAGCCCTACCAGAATGCCTGCAACAATTCCCAGCAGCAAAACCAGAAAAATTGTCACGCAATCCGTCCTGCGAAAAAACTTTCGCCTTCCGCGCGTCATTTCATTTTGTCCGGCCTTTCACGGCGAAGCAACGCTTCTCCATCTTAAACAACGCGTAACATACACTTCGCCGCGCGCCGGCTCTTTTGCGAACCTGCTATATTGGTAGCGTAGCCCTTGCGCCGTATGCGCGTAGTTTTTCCAGCCTGATTTTTCGGGGCCAGCCTACTTCTTCTGTGAATGAGGAGCGATTACAGTCAGATGCCTACCGACCGGAAACCAGAATTCTTCAAAGGTGCTCAATTAAAAGTCGGAATTATCGGATGCGGTTACGTAGGACTTCCCCTGGCGCTCCGTTTTGCCGAAGCGGGCCACAAGGTCACCGGCTTTGACACCGATCCCGCGAAAGTCTCCATGCTGAATGCCGGCAAGTCCTACATTGAGCATATCCAGCAGACCAAAATCCAGCAGTTCGTCAACAGCCGCCATTTCAGCGCCACCACCGATTTTTCCAAGCTCAAGGAAACAGACGCCATTCTCATTTGCGTTCCCACTCCTCTCGATGAACGCCGCGAGCCGGACCTCAGCTACGTCGAGCAAACCGCCATCTCCATTCAGCCGCACCTGCAGAAGGGCCACCTCGTCGTCCTGGAATCCACCACATATCCAGGCACGACGGAAGAACTTGTGCTTCCAATCCTTGAAAAAAACGGTTTAAAGTGCCCCATTACGTCCGGAATCGAAAGCGAAAATATTCCCACTGATTTTTTCCTGGCGTTTTCGCCCGAACGCGAGGACCCCGGAAATAAGCAATATGGCCTCGCGCAAATTCCAAAGGTTGTTGGCGGCATCAATCCACCCAGCAGCCGCGCGGCAATCGCTCTTTACGCTCAGGTAGTCGCTCGCGTTGTGCCCGTCAGCTCCACCCGCGCGGCGGAAATGGCCAAGCTTCTCGAAAATATCTTTCGTTGCGTCAACATCGCCCTCGTCAATGAACTGAAGCTTCTCGCATCACGCATGAAAATCGACATTTGGGAAGTCATCGACGCGGCGGCAACAAAACCCTTTGGCTTCATGCCTTTTTACCCGGGTCCGGGACTCGGCGGCCACTGCATTCCCGTCGATCCTTATTATCTTTCCTGGAAGGCGCGCGAATTCGATTTCGCCGCTCGATTCATCGAGCTCGCCGGCGAAATCAATACCTACATGCCCTATCACGTTGTGGATGCCGTCGCTGCTGCCCTCAATCGACAGAAAAAAAGTCTCAACGGCTCAAAGTTGCTGATCCTCGGTGTCGCCTACAAAAAGGACGTGGACGACCTTCGCGAGTCGCCGTCGCTCAAAATCATGCAACTCCTTCAGCAGCGTGGCGCGCACCTCGAGTACAACGATCCTTACTTCCCGCAAATGCACAAAATGCGCCACTACAATTTCGAAAATATGAAATCAGTGCCAATCTCCAAGGACATGCTTGCTAAATATGACGCCGCACTGATCGCCACCGACCACTCCAGCTACGACTACCACGCGATTGTCGATGGCTCAAAGCTGGTGGTCGACACGCGGAACGCGACTCGACGCGTCACCCGCAACCGCGATCGCATTATTCCCTGTTAGCGCTCTTCTTCTGTAGCGGCCGCCTTCTCCAGGCGAGTGGTTCTTTTTCGCCGCGCGGTTCAATTTTCAACCCTGCGCAACCGGCGCAGCCGCGGGAATCGCGGCCGTCATCGAACGCCGCCAAACATACCGCGCAGGCAGGAACAGAATCATCATCCACAGCAGCACCACCGGACCACGGCCAATAAAAAACAATAACAGTGCCGAAACGCTCGCCGCTGCCTCCTTGAATCCCGCGGAGGCCGCGCTATGGAATTGCGCTCCGAGCGATTCAACCGGCGCAGGAATCTCTTCCCTCAGCGAAAGCTGCAGGTTCGCGAAAATCACGCGATGTTCCGAGGATTGCCGTTCCGCTTCGAGGCGATTGACTTCCGCGTTCGCGCTGGCGATTTGCCGCTGCAGTTCCCTGACGTTTCCATCCGGATAGGTCTGCTTCTTTAGGAGCTCTTGTAAGCGCCGCAGCGTGCCCTGTGCATTGCTCAAGCGCGCTTCGAGGTCCGCGCGTTGCTGGGTGATTTCGTCCGCCGCTTGCTCTTCCTGCTCAACCTGGCCAAGCGATTTCAGTTCGCTCACCGTGGCGCCCAGTTCCGGCGAGGGAACTCGCAACGTGGCAGAGAGAACACTTCCGCTGCGCCGGCCCACCATCCGCAACCGCGCGGCATATCCGCGATGACGCTCGAGAATCTCTGCAAGGGATGCGCGCGATTGCGCGAACTCTTTCGTAGCCAGCGCAAGCTGCGCCGTATGAGCAATCAACGGCGTCGCAAATGGCAAGGCAGCAGCCACCTGCCTTCTATCAGTCGTCCGAGGCTCGAGCGGCGCACTCATTGGCTCGGGCAGGTCCTTGAATTTATCCATGTCCTCAAAAGATCCGTCGTTCGCCTGTAGCGCGCTCGTCCCAGTTTCGGCGTGTTGCGCCTCGCGAGTGGACCGCGTGGCCTCCTTCAAACCCGGCGGAGGGCTCAGCCGACTGAATTGCGCAAGAACCACAAAGCACACAACACCAGCAAACGCCAACACCAGGCCGCGTCGAACCCTGGACATCGCGCGAAACTGGGTAAGCAGCAATCTCAATATGTTTCTCATGGGGATAGCCTCCATGGCCATCCTCATTAGAACGACCCACGTCGTATTTCTTGCAGCCGCCGCCTCTGCCGGCAAACAACCTTCTCGCGCCGCCCCTTCAGACACCGAGCAGCAAGGCAAGTTACGTTATGACTTCTGTTCATCAAGAGTAACTTACCGAGCCAGGCACATAGCACGGCGATTCTAGTACTCAAGCCTTACGCGTCTCTGTATCGTCTGACCAATCGCTTCAATTGCTGATTTGTGCCGGCGTCGGACTTGCGTGCTGGTCGCTCCCTGCGACGCACGCGTCTGTGTGGCCGGCCGGAGCGCGTGTTCCTGTCGATCGCCAACGAATGACACAAGACGCGCCGATTGACCAACAAGACCTTGAAAGGGTGAAAACATGAAGGCCGCTCGAAAACTATCCTTACTCTATTTGCTCGCCTGTTTCTCGTTTCTGCTGGCCGCTTGCAGCGGTGTCAAGCAGACTTCCGGAGGCGGCGGAGGTGGCGGCTCCGCGACCCATACCATTTCGGCCACTGTTTTCGGCCTCTCGGGTACCGGGCTGGTGCTGCAGGATAATGGCGCGGACAATCTGACGGTTTCGGCGAACGGAACAGTTACCTTCGCGACGGCGGTTGCCAACAATGGTGCCTACGCCGTCACGGTCAAGACCCAGCCTTCGACGCCCTCGCAAACTTGCGTAATCACCGGCGGCTCGGGCACGGCTGCGGCAAACGTGATGGTCCAGGTGAATTGCTCAACTGGCACCTTCACCGTCGGCGGCCAGGTAACCGGCTTGACCGGTACTGGACTCGTCTTGCAGAACAACGGCGGCGACAATCTCACCGTCAATCAGACCGGCACGTTCACGTTTGGCACGCCCGTCGCTGCGGGCAGCGCGTACAGCGTTACGGTTCTCCAACAGCCCAGCAGTCCTGCTCAAGTTTGCACTGTTGCCAGCGGAAGCGGCACAGTCACGGCGAGTGTTGGCAACATCGTGGTCACTTGCTCCGTCGGAACGCTTTCCGTCGGTGGTTCCGTCTCCGGGTTGGCCGGCACCGGGCTCGTCCTGCAGGACAACGGTGGCGATAATCTCACCATTTCCGCAAATGGCACATTCAAGTTTGCAAGCCTGATCCCCAGCGGCGGCGCATATGCAGTGACCATCCTGACTCAGCCTTCCGGACCGGCGCAGACTTGCACTATCACTGGCGGCTCTGGCACCACGACCGCGAACGTCACCAATATTCAAATCATTTGCCCGGCAGTGTTCCACTCCATCGGTGGACAAGTCATCGGTCTCGATATCCCCACCGGTCAGACCTCGCAAATGGTTTTACAGGACAATGGCGGCGACAACTTGCCCGTTTCCGGCAACGGCGCTTTCACCTTTGTTACCCAAATCGCGCACGGCAGTACCTATGACGTCAGCATTTTCGTCAGCGCAGGCACGCAGCCTCAGGGCTGCATCGTCTGGGGATTCCAAGGGACCGCCCTTACGGATATCACCTCCATAACGGTCGATTGCGGTCATAACGATTGGACATGGATGGATGGTTCTAAGAGCTCCAATCAATTCGGGACTGCTACAGCGACTCCACCGACACCTCCAACCGTTGACAGGGACACTCCGGGCGGCATTCGCTATCCGGCCACTTGGACCGACCTCAGCGGCAATCTTTGGCTGTTCGGCGGTTACGGATACAGTTCTGATTCGGCGATCCCCAATCAACCAGGCTTTTTCGGCGAAATGTGGGAGTACACCAGCACCGGAACGGCGAACTACTTCGGCGGGTATGGAGACGAGTGGCATCAGATTTCCAAAACAAGCTCACCCGTGCCACGTTGGGGAGCGGTGACTTGGACGGATGCAGCCGGTCTTCTCTGGATGTTTGGCGGTCAGGATTCCGGCAACGCGTTCCTCAACGAGCTCTGGAAGTTCGACACCGGCACAAAAACCTGGAACCAGGTGTCCGGTGGTTTCAACCAGAATGGCGTTTATGGAACCAAAGGCACTCCTGCGGCCGGCAACTTGCCGGGCGGACGCTGGGGAGCAACCGGACGAGTGGATGCTTCCGGCAACGTCTGGCTGTTTGGTGGATATGGCTATGACTCAACCAGCGCCACGCCAGGATTGCTTAACGACCTCTGGAAGTTCAGCGGCGGCCAGTGGACCTGGGTGAGCGGTGGCAACACCACGAATCAAAATGGCGTCTATGGCACGCTCGGCACCGCGGCCGCAGCCAATGTACCTGGCGGACGGCAGGCCTCGACCTCATGGGTGGACGCTTCAGGCAATTTCTGGGTCTTTGGCGGCTACAACCTTTCGCCTGCCGGGCAGCCCAATGCCTTCAACGATCTGTGGGAATTTAGCGGAGGCCAATGGAAATGGGCCAGCGGGGCGAACGTCGTAAATCAAACCGGCACGTATGGAACTCAGGGTACGGCGGCCGCCGGGAATACCCCCGGCGCGCGTTGGAGCATGGCCTCGTGGACCGACCAGGACGTTTCTGGCAACACGCGTCTGTGGCTATTTGGCGGACAAGGTTTCGACGCGACCGGCAACGGTTCCCTCGCCGACCTTTGGGTCTTCAAAAATGGCCAGTGGACTTGGATTAAGGGTTCCAACTCCGTCAGTCAGAATGGAATCTACGGCCTGCAATCCAACCCGGTTGTTTGGCCTCACGTAACGAGCGATCCCGGTTCGCGTTGGGGCGCCGGCTACTGGATCGACAACGACGGCCAGTTCTGGATGTTTGGCGGCGAAGGTTTTGACGCCTCCAGCGGAAATGGCAACGGTCTCCTCAACGACTTGTGGCGTTATCTGCCATTTCCAGAGTAGGCCTACTGGAGAAGGGCGGAGCATAGCCCTAGTACGCTGATGGTCGCCATGAACCCCAGAGGTCAGCGGGGTTCATGGCGTTTCAACTTTCAACCGTGAACTCCGAATTGCTTCTGTCACTGCTTTTTCGTCAGCTCCACGCGTGCCGCTGCAAACGGTAGCACTGCCTCGAGCAGCACCGGAGTCCGCGCTTCATCCTTCGCAACGTAGAGCGTAAAGTGCGCGTCATTCATCTCCACGCCATTGTCGAAAACTTTCACTTCGATTGTCGAAGTCGAAAACTTTCCCGCCGGTACCTGCACTTCCGCCGAGCCGGTTTTCCGCGCGCGTATTTCATAGAGTTTTCGGCCGTCGTACACAGGTCCATGCACCGCAGCAGTTTTTGCCCAATCGACCGACCGCAGGTACTGCATCATTCCCAGCGGATCGCGCGTGCCAGGCAGCACGCGAGCAGCGGACGCCCCATCCGGCGCTGGTTCGCGTCCGGTGGCCGTCAATCGCTCGACCGATTGCACTTTCTGTCCGCGTTCGCTCAAGTGCATTTCATACTGCACGCTTGCAAAATCTCCCGGCACGCTGTAGGAATCGAATTGGTCGTCCAGCTCAAACACCATGCGCAGTGGATTCTGCGTGTGAGCAAACGCCTGCAAGTGCCACGTGTCCTTGCCCGCAATTTGCTTTCGGCCGTTCACCAGGAGGCGAAGACTCGCCACGTTGCTCACTTTTGCCACGCTGGCGGTAAACTCCAGCACCTCGCCAGTCACGGGCATAAATCCCGGTTCCGGCGCAGCGTTAGCCGACGACTTCGAATCCATTCGTGGCGTAGATGAGCTCTTTCCAGCGGACGCTGCTGCGGAAGAGGCATCAGCATTCGCCGGCGGATCAGGAGTAAAATGAACCACTGTTTTGCTCTGGCCGCCCGCGTGCAGCCACACAAAGGCGGCGGCTCCGCAGAGGACGGCGAGAATCACGGCAAGCACGGCAACCATTCGGCGGCTCATAACATTCCTGCGGCTTTGCTTTTATTGAAAATCCTGCGCGCCGGCATTCGTCGTAAACTAAACTGTCACACAACTACTTCTTACCCGGCTGCGCTGTTTCAGGTTACCAGAAGGATTTTGGCGCGTCTTGGAAAAGCAATTCGCATTTCCGCCCAGTTCATCCGGCCTGGGCGGCAGATCTAGAAAACGCGCGGAGGATTGCTCGAATGCGATACGTGGTCACTGGTGGCGCGGGTTTTATCGGTTCCAACACTGTCGATGAGCTGGTCCGTCGCGGCGCAAGCGTCGTCGTTCTCGACGATCTCTCAGCCGGCAAGGAAGAAAATCTCGGCGAAGTCCGTAACAAAATTTCTTTCATCAAGGGAAGCATCAACGATCTGGAAGCCGTTCGCCGCACGATGCACGAAGCCGATTACGTCCTGCATCTCGCCGCCCGTACTTCCGTTCCGCGCTCGATAAAAGATCCGCTCGAAACAAATCGTGTAAACATTGAGGGCACGCTCAACGTTCTTGTCGCCGCGCGCGACGCAAAAGTAAAACGCGTGGTCCTTGCCGCTTCTTCCTCCGCGTACGGCGAAACGCCTGTCCTTCCCAAAGTTGAAACCATGCAGCCGCAGCCTATTTCTCCATACGGGGTAACAAAATACGTCGGTGAACTTTATGCCCAGATGTTCGGCCGCGTGTATGGTTTGCAGAACGTCAGCCTGCGCTACTTCAATGTGTTCGGCCCGCGGCAGGATCCGGGTTCGCCGTACTCCGGTGTACTCTCGAAATTCTGTACCGCATTCCTCGAACAAACCGAGCCGGTCGTTTTTGGCGACGGCGAACAGACACGTGATTTCACCTACATCGAAAATGTGGTGCAGGCAAACTTATCGGCCTGCGAAGCTCCCGCTGCCAGCGGGAGAGTGATCAATGTCGGAACGGGAGACCGGATTTCGCTGAACCAAACACTGCAACTTTTGCGCGAGATCAGCGGAAATAGTCTGGAAGCAAGATACGATCCGGCGCGCGAAGGAGACATTCGCGATTCGCAAGCCGATCTGACCCTCAGCCGCGAAGTTCTGAACTACGAGCCAACCGTAAACTTCGCCGAAGGTCTGCGGCGCACATTCGCCTGGTACAAGGAATCACAGGCGAAAGGCAACGCCAGACAAAAAAACGAAGAATAACTGTTCCACCTTGTCAGCCAGAAGTTGTCACTGATAGCGCTTCAGGCCTCATGGTTGCACGGTTTTGCCGTACTCTAACGGGTCTCCTGCTTTCGGCGCGTCGTAGTTGTTCCAGAACCAAAGCGGTTCGAGCTTCTTCTGTTCCGGCCACACCTGGTTGAGCGTATCCCCTTCGAAGACTTCGCCGTTTTTCACGACCCAGTGAATCGTGTTGGTGTTGTGAATGTCTTCCAGCGGATTTTTGTCGAAGATCACCAGGTCGGCAAGCTTTCCTGGCTCGATGGTGCCAAGTTCTTCCGGCCGGCCGATGATTTTCGATCCGTTGACCGTCGCGCACTTCAAGACTTCCAGCGGCGTCATGCCCCCGCTGGCAAGCATCCACAATTCCCAGTGATAGCCAAGGCCTTGAAGCTGGCCGTGGCTGCCCACGCCAACCAAACCGCCGGCCCGTTCGAGTTTCGCGACCTGCGCCGCGAGTTTGGGAAATTCATATTCGTCTTTGCGGAACCAGCCGGGGCGCCGTTTGGTTTTTTCATCGATTACCCGGTGCGGAGTGAAGCGATTAAGCTTGGCGTTATCGTGAACTTCGCTGAATTCATACCAGTAATCTTCGCCGAACGGCCCGCCGTAATTCACGATGAGCGTCGGAGTTTCCGCGATTCCCGATTGCACGAACATCTGGAGGACATCCTTGTAGAGCGGCGCGATCGGCAGCGTGTGCTCGTTGCCATGGAAGCCGTCGACGACATGCGTCAGATCAAGTTTCAGATCCAGCGCGCCTTCAGTGGTGGGCATCATTTCAAGTTCCTTCGCCGCCTGCACCATGTATTGCCGTTGTTTGCGGTTGCCGACCAGGTAGCTCTTGATGTTGTGGGTGCCGTAGTATTTGCGATATTTCGTCAGCACGCCTTTGACTTCGTCTGCGGACTGAAAATTGTTGTCGGAGAAAACTCCCGGGCCCGTGGAGAAAGCGCGCTGGCCGATGATGTCTCCGGTGTCCACAAGATCCTGGTAGGCGAACATGTCGTTCGTGCCGGTTTGCACGTCCAGACCCGCAGTGACGCCGTAGGCGAGGTTCGCGAGGAAGGCCCAGTTCTGCGTATCGAGGATGCCGCGCCGAATTTCAAACCAGTGCGCGTGCGTGTCGATAAATCCCGGCGTGATTGTTTTTCCGCGAACATCGAATACTTTCGCCCCGCTTGGAGCGCTCCCTTTCGCGCCGACGCGCGTGATGCGGTTGTTTTCGACGACAATGTCGGCGTCCTTCAACACTTCATCGCCCTTCATCGTTACCACGGTCGCTCCACGCAACACCATGGTTCCCTTGGGGGTTTTGCGCGGCAATTCCAGGTCAATCGCAATTTCCTGGACATCTTTTTCCTGTTCCTTGAATTTCTGCGGTTTTTTCTCTTCTTTCTTTTCGTCTTTTTTGGCGTCGGAGGAATCCTTTTTATCTTTGTCGGAGTCTTTGGCGTCGCCGTCTTTTTTATCTGCGTCTTTCTTTTCGCCTTCCTTCTTCTCGTCTTTCGGAGGTTCGAACGAAATCGAACTCAATGGTTGCCGGAAATAGCTTGCGCCGATGGCCCATGCAATTGTCTTGCCGTCATCGGCCCAGCCAAAATAGTCCGCTCCAATATCGGTAATCTTTTTGAGAGGGACGGAAGGTCCACCGACGCTGATCGTCGGAGCTTCACCACCAACCGCTGGCATGGCCAAGAGATAAAGCTGATTCTGGACGTGTGCGAGAACCCACTGGCCGTCAGGACTTGGCACCAGATCGTCGGCGGGAATCGGCTCTTCGAAGAAATAAAGTCCCTGTCCCTTCACCTGCAGATGGGTGCGGCGGTCGGTCCCGTCGTAGCGCAAGGAAACAAGTCCGCCCGGCGTATAAACATAAATGCGATCTTTTTCGTTCGTGAAGTGCGGGCCGCCCGCACCGCGCGCCGGAAGAATCAGATTTGTTTCGCCGCCATCCGCGGATATCCAGACGAGATCGGCATTCCCCGTTTGGCCGCCATCGAATGCGCTGTTCTCACGGTCATAAGCATTGCCACGGAGAAAAACAATTTTTGTTCCATCGGGCGAAAAAGCCGGATTGCTATAAACCGCCAGCGACTTCGAAAGTTGCACCGCTGTTCCGCCAGCGGCTGAAATTTTCCAAAGTTGTCCACCTTCGCTGGACCATGAAACGAAGGCTATCCATTTTCCGTCGG